>JANMCD010000266.1:0-2328 GCA_031360905.1 Novosphingobium sp. | reverse complement strand
TTTAGAAGTTGTTCAGCAGTAAATATCTCAAAGTATTCCGCTTCCGCCATCCCAGGTGCGCGTTCAGCTTTGAACTGACGGATTACGTCTTCGAGAATTACTTGAGAGTTATCTGGCCCCTGTGACATCTCCCTACTCCGCCGCGATGCCCTTCGCCGCGAACATATCCGGCTCACCCTCGCCGTTCCCCGCATCATCCTCCGCTCCATCATTCGCCCCCGCTTTCCGGCGCTGGTCGAAGCTCGCCCACACCGAGTTCCAGTCGCCCCGGGTCGCGGCCTTGGAATACTCGGTCGCCCGCGTCTCGAAGAAGTTGGCGTGCTCAACGCCATTCAACAAAGGCGCCAGCCAGGGGAGGGGGTGGTCTTCGATCATGTAGACCGCTGGCAGGCCGAGCTGGCCGAGCCGCCAGTCGGCGATGTAGCGGATGTAGCGTTTGATTTCCTTGGCGCTCATGCCGGGCACCGGGCCCATTTCGAAGGCGAGGTCGACGAAGGCGTCTTCCAGCCGCACGGTCTTCTGGCAGCAGTCGATGATGTCTTCCTTGACCGCCTTGGTCAGGCAGCCGCGTTCCTGGGTGAAGGCGTGGAACAGGCGGGTGATGCCTTCGCAGTGCAGGCTTTCGTCGCGGATCGACCAGGTGACGATCTGGCCCATGCCCTTCATCTTGTTGAATCGCGGGAAGTTCATCAGCATGGCGAAGCTGGCGAACAGCTGCAGCCCCTCGGTGAAGCCGCCGAACATGGCGAGGGTGCGGGCGATGTCCTGATCGCTGTCGACGCCGAAGTTTTGCAGGTAATCGTGCTTGTCGCGCATTTCCTGATATTCGAGGAACATGCCGTATTCGCTCTCGGGCATGCCGATGGTGTCGAGCAAATGGCTGTAGGCGGCGATGTGCACCGTCTCCATGTTGGAGAAGGCGGCGAGCATCATCTTGATTTCCGTCGGCTTGAACACCCGGGCGTATTTATCGTGGTAGCAATCCTGCACCTCGATATCGGCCTGGGTGAAGAAGCGGAATATCTGGGTGAGCAGGTTGCGCTCATGCTCCGAGATTTTCTGCGCCCAGTCGCGGCAATCCTCGCCCAGCGGCACTTCCTCGGGCATCCAGTGGATCTGCTGCTGGCGCTTCCAGAAATCATAGGCCCACGGATATTCGAAGGGCTTGTAGGTCTTGCGGGCTTCGAGGAGGGGCATCGGTTCTGGCCTTACATCTGGAACGACAGCGGAAAAAGTCAGCGGCCGGCGCCTGTTCGCTGCGGCCGGCCGGGCTGCGACCGCCGAACGCCATCTCACGAGATGTTGTGCAGAATCGAAGCCGTGGCCCCCTAGATAGTTGTCCCAAGGCTGCGTCGCCATATCGGCAATCGAGTAATCCCCACCCGCGATCCATTCGCGCGTCGGCAGCCGGTCATGTCGTGCGTTCAGCGTAGTGCGATCAGCGATGCTCCGCCCCGTGATCCGTCGCATAGATAAACCGGATAGTCGCGGAACCCGCCAACGAACCCGGCAGACTGGATGCGGGCGGGAACGGACTCGGGTTTCCTGGCGTTTATTCAATACGTTCGCCGTCCCCACCCCGGGGCAGCGGCCAGCGAGACCAATAGGAGACCGACCATGGATAAGCCCCAGGACCAAGGCGACAATCGCGGCCAGCAGGATAGCTGGAAACAGCAGCAGCAACAGCAGGATGGCGATCGCCAGCGGCAGCAGGGCGGCATGGGTCAATCCGGCAAGCAGCAGGATAATCCGCGCCAGCAGCAGCAGTTCGATTCGCGGGGCAGCGGCCAGCAAGGCGGCGGCACCGGAATGGAAAACCGGTTCGCCGACCAGATCCGTGAACATATGGAAGTGATCGACGCCGACGGCCAGCATGTCGGTACGGTCGATGAGCTCCAAGGCGACCAGATCAAGCTGACCAAGAGCGACGCCGGGATGGGGGGCGGCTCGGGCGAGCATCGCTATCTGCCGCTCAGCCAGGTGCAGGGCATTGAAGGCGGCCGGGTGCGCTTGACGCAGCGCGGCGGCTCCAGCGAATTCGGCACTAACGCCGATCGTTGATTGCCTGTTCGCAGTAAAATGGGCGCGCCACGGCTCAAAGCTGCGGCGCGCCCCGTTTTATGTCACTGACAGGCCAGGCATTCCTCATAATCCGTCTGCGCGGCCAGTTCGATCACCGGCGGCTCAGCGGTGTTGTCCGCTTCCACCCCGCCGGCGAAACCGGCGCGCTGCACGCTCTTCGAACGCAGATAGTAGAGCGACTTGATGCCCATTTCCCAAGCCTGGAAGTGCAGCATCATCAGGTCCCATTTGTCGACATCGGCGGGG
>JANMCD010000235.1:0-2905 GCA_031360905.1 Novosphingobium sp. | reverse complement strand
CCGCGCGAGATCGACGACCTTACCCATAAGCGCACCGGCACCTGGAAGACCTGCGCCGATACCGGCACCATCCGCGGCTGTTCGATCATCAACTTGGAATTCATCGGGCAGACCCGCCCGCCGCCCTATGCCTATGCCGAGATCGTGCTCGACGGCGCTTCGACCCGCCTCATCCACATGATCGAGATCGAGAGCATTGCCTGGGCAAAGGAACAGGTCCGCCCCGGCCGCCGCGTCCGCGCGATCTGGACCACTGGTGAGCGCACTGGCTCGCTGCGTGACATCGAACGGTTCGAACTGATCGACGAATGAGCCATTGGACTGTCACCTCGCTGCGGCTGGGGGAACTCTACCTGCCCGAGGGCGGCGGCTTCATGCGCGATCCGGTGCACTGCTGGCTGGTGCGCGGAGCAGGGCCGGGCGGAGAGGCGCTCAACCTGCTGGTCGATACCGGCATGACCGACATTCCGGTCATTGAAAAGCGCCTCAAGGTCAGCGGCATCGGCGGCGGCCACGCCTCGCTGATCAAGGCGCTGGCAGGCGAAGGGCTGACGCCCGGCGACATTACCCATGTTGTGCTCACCCACATGCATTTCGACCATGCCGACAACCTCGACCTGTTCCCCGGTGCCTGCGTGGTGGTGCAGCGCGATGAATTGCTGGCCTCGATCGATCCGGTGCCCTCGCAACGAATTTTCTACTGGGGCTCGTCGACGGCCAATCTGATGGAGCGCAAACGGCCTGCCGGGCTGCGGCTGGTCGATGGCGATGTCGATCTATTCCCCGGCATCCGCCTGCTGCGCGTGTCGGCCCATACCGAAGGCATGCAAGTGGTGGTGGTGACGACCGCCAAGGGACGCGTCGCGCTGGTTTCAGACCTCGGCGACCATTATCGCTACTGGTACCCTGCCGACCCGCGGGCGAACCTGCGGCCTCAGCGCTCGCTGTCCGATGCCTTTCTCACCGGCAATGTCCGAAGCGGCGGCGACCGGGAGTGGCAGAACTCGATGCGCCGGGTGCTGGATAATACCGACATCGTCGTGCCGGCACATGATTTCCGCATTCCGGTGCGCATGCCCGAGCAATGGTTCGCGGTGCCGGAATCGACCGACGGCGACCTTGCCCATACCCCGCCCGTTCCGGCGGCGGACTGAGAGGTGACTATGGCTTACAACACAATCCTGTTTGATGTCAGCGATCGCATCGCCACTGTCACGCTCAATCGCCCGGATGCGATGAATTCCACCACCGACGAACTCTATACCGAGCTGAATGACTGCCTCGGCCGGATCGCGGCGGACAGCGGCATTTCCTGCGTCATCCTGACCGGGGCCGGGCGGGGCTTTTGCGCCGGCGCCGATCTCAAGGCCCGCCGCGAGATGACGCCGTTGCAGTCGCGCGCGCGGCACCGCTGGATTTTGAAGGACGTGCTGGCGCCGCTCTACAATCTCGAAAAGCCGGTGATCGCGGCGGTCAACGGCGCGGCGGCGGGGGCGGGGTTCAATATCGCGCTGGCGTGCGATTTCATCGTCGCCAGCGAACAGGCGAGCTTCATCCAGGCCTTCGCCAAGGTCGGGTTGGTGCCAGACCTTGGCGGGCTCTACCTGCTAAGCCGCGTGGTCGGTCTGAATGTGGCCAAGGAGCTGTGCTTCACCGCCCGCAAGGTGCTGCCCGATGAGGCCAAGGCGCTTGGCATCGTCAACCATGTCGTTCCGCACGATCAGCTGTTGCCCAAGGCGCGCGAAATCGCAGCCACGATTGCGGCCACCTCGCCCACCGCCACCGCCATGACCAAGTCGCTGCTCAACAGGTCGAGCAACGCGACGATGGACGAAATGCTTGAATATGAAAGCTTCGCCCAGACGGTCGCCTACCTCACGCCCGAGTACAAGGAAGGGATCCTGGCCTTTCGCGAGAAACGGGCGCCGGATTTCGCGGCGGCGGCAGAGCGCGGCTGAGGCGTGGACTTCAATTACACCCCAGCCGAGGAGCAATTTCGCGCCGAGCTCCGCGCATGGCTCGCCGATGCCTTGCCGGGCGGCTGGGGCGAGACGGTGTTCGAGCCGGAGGAAGAGGATGAGCGGGCGATGTTCCGCCTTGCCTGGGAGCGCAAGCTCCATGCGGGCGGCTGGGCTGGGATCAACTGGCCGAAGGACTATGGCGGGCGCGGTGCGACGCTGATTGAACGAGCGATCTTCGCCGAGGAAATGGCCCGCGCGCGCGCGCCGGAGAGCATCAATATCATCGGCCACAATCTGGTCGCCACCACGCTGTTGCGCCATGGCACCGAGTCTCAGAAGCAGCGCTTCCTGCCGAAAATTCTTTCCTCCGAAGAGGTCTGGTGCCAGGGCTTTTCCGAACCCAACGCCGGTTCGGACCTCGCCTCGGTGCGCACCAAGGCCGAATTGCGCGGCGATACCCTCATCGTTAACGGCCAGAAGATCTGGACCAGCTTCGCGCAATATTCCGACTGGTGCTTTGCCCTCGTCCGCACGGACCCCGATGCGCCAAAGCACAAGGGGCTGAGCTTCCTGCTGATCGACATGAAGTCGCCGGGCATATCGATCCGCCCGCTCAGGCAGATCTCCGGCGAGAACGAATTCAACGAGACCTTCTTCGACGATGTCGAAGTGCCGGCGGAAAACATCGTTGGCGAGATCAATGGCGGCTGGACTATCGCCATGACCACGCTGGCGTTCGAGCGCGGCCCGGAAGACGCGCTCGCCCGGCAGGTGCGGTTCAAGCAGGAACTGGACCGGTTGCTGGTTGCGCTGTCGGCGCAAAAGCGCGGCGCCGGCAAGGCGATCGACGATCCGGTTCTGCGGCAGCAACTGGCAAAGTCGATCATCGAGGTGGAAGTGATGCGGCTTAACGCCACGCGGGCATTCAGCAAGTATATGAGCGG
>JANMCD010000233.1:0-2246 GCA_031360905.1 Novosphingobium sp. | reverse complement strand
CAGAAGTTCCGCGCGGAGGGCCGCAGCGTCGCGATGGCCGGGGACGGTGTCAACGATGCCCCGGCACTTGCCGCTGCCGAGGTTGGTATCGCTATGGGAGCTGGCGCCGATGTCGCTATCGAAAGTGCCGGGGTGACCTTGCTGCAAGGCGATCTCAATGGCATCTTGCGCGCGCGGCGCCTGTCGCGCGCGGTGATGCACAATATCCGACAGAACCTGGTGTTCGCCTTCGCTTATAATGTGGCTGGTATTCCGATCGCGGCGGGCGCGCTTTATCCGACCTTTGGCTGGATGCTCTCTCCCGCCATCGCGGCTGCGGCCATGGCCCTATCATCGGTGAGCGTTATCACCAACGCCTTGCGGTTGCGGATTGTCCGCCTGTGACCGACCTGCCGCATCATTTTGAAGCGAGCGCGACAATCGCTGGTGCGGCGCAAAGCGTCTTTGCCGTTGCCGATGAACCGGACCTGCTGACGAAACATATGCGACAGCCATCGCTCATGATGGGCGGAGGCAGTATGCAGTGCGATCTCGATGCTCTGGCAGGAAAAGCGGTGGGCTCTGTGATTCGCCTGACCGGTAAGGGGTTTGGCTTCGAGATTGCCGCTGAGGAAGTCGTCGAAGAGCGCACGCCTCCTGTGCGCAAGGTCTGGGCTACGATCGGGACGCCCCGGCTTGTTGAAATCCGCGACTATCAGATGGGCTTCGAAATCGCAGAGGCCGTCAAGGGCTGCCAGCTTCGTGTCTGGATCGACTACGCGCTGCCGGAATCGGGCATGCGTCACTGGCTTGGGCGGCTGCTGGCGCCAATATTTGCGCGCTGGTGCGTCGAGAATATGGTGCACGAAGTTCAGAGCCAGCACGAAGGATCTGCACATTGAACATCGGGCATGTGGCGCAAGCAACGGGCGTGTCGCAGCGCATGGTCCGCCATTATGAGAAGATCGGACTGATCCCGGCACCGCCGCGACGCAACGGCACATTCCGCGATTACGCTCCTGTCGACCTTCATCGTTTGCGGTTCATCGCGAATGCCCGGGATCTCGGCTTTCCGATTGAGGAAATACGCGAATTGCTCTCGCTCTGGGCAGATCGCAATCGGTCGAGCGCAGACGTAAAGAGACTTGCTCTTGCCCGTGCCGCCGAGCTTCATCGAAAGGCAGAGCAACTCGAACAAATGCGCGTGACACTGTTGACGTTGGCAGAGCACTGTTCCGGCGACGCACGGCCTGATTGCCCAATCTTCAACGGGATCGCACGCAGTCAAGACTGAGGCGAGGAAACTGCAAGTTAGCAGCCGTTACTTATATCTCACGACGGCATGGCTTGCTGATGATACCAACCCCGACGAATTGGCTTCATGCACCCAGTATAAGCGTTCAGACTGCGCCAATAATTGATGCCTGAAAGGAACGATGTGCCACCCATTGAACCCCCTAACGGCTTACTGGTCGCCAACGAAGCAATTGCAGAGCAGCTTAACTTGGGTTGCTTCTGCATCTCACTCGACCGCAAGGAGCTGGAAGAAGCCCTGGATAGAGCGGTCCGGATCGAGGGTTTTGCGGAGCGGCTGAGTGCGTCGCATCCGACGCTATTTTCAAATGTTCCCGTGTTCGTACCATCAGCAACGCTGGCCAAAATGATGCTGATTGTCGATGCCGTTGAGGGGGCAGCACAATTGCCAGCCTATCGTGCGGCAACCCTGTCCTATGCACCACAATCTGCACAACTGGACTTCGGGCCAGTGGGGGCATTCATGGGCTATGACTTTCACCTCGCTTCTGACGGTCCAAAGCTGATTGAGGTGAACACAAACGCTGGCGGGGCCTTCCTCAATGCGTTTCTGGCGGGAGCGCAGCATGCCTGCTGTCCGAAGGCAGAGTTTCAGGTCCGACCCCTGACCGAAAGTGACTTTGCCGAGCGGGTGGCTCGCATGTTTATAGCCGAATGGCAGTTGCAGCGGGGTGGCGGCCATCTGGCGCTGATCGCAATTGTCGATGACCTGCCCGAGCAGCAGCATTTATACCCGGAGTTCCAACTGGCGAAGGAGATGCTCGAAGGACGGGGCATCCCTGCGGTGATCGCTGATCCCGCAGAATTAATATTCGACGGACAGAAACTCACAGCCAACGGGTGTACGGTCGACCTGGTTTACAACCGCCTGGTCGACTTCTCGCTTGAGGAGCCGCGACATGCCGCGCTCAAGGCCGCGTACCTGCAGGGCGCAGTTGTCCTAACGCCGTCGC
>JANMCD010000182.1:0-4117 GCA_031360905.1 Novosphingobium sp. | reverse complement strand
GGTCATCGAAATACCCGGCGTCGAGGTTGGCACAACGAACAGCGACAGGCCCTGACGGCTGCCATCATCCACCGGGGCGCCGTCACGGGCCACCAGCATCACCGCATCGGACTGATCGATGTCCGACGTCCAGTATTTTGCGCCGTTGATTACCCAGCTATCGCCGCGCTTAACCGCATGCGTGGACACCTTGTGCGTATTCGACCCGGCATCGGGTTCAGTGATCGCAAAACACATTTTACGCGTGCCGCTGGCGATGCCGGGCAGCCAATCGCGCTTGAGATCTTCTGAACCGCAAGCAGCAATAATCGGTGCGGTGATGGCGGAGATGACCATCGAGAGGATCGGGCAGCCTTGTGCAGCGGTCTCCTCAATGCAGATGTTGAGCTCGGCCAGCCCGCCGCCGCCGCCGCCGTATTCTTCGGACACGTGGACGCCAAGGAAGCCCGCTTCGCCCAACTCCTTCCACAGTGCGTCAGGCTGCTCGCCCTTGTTGACGACATCCTGGAAATATTTCCGCCCAAACTTGCCCACGAGCTTACTGACCGCGTCGCGCAGATCACGGTGGTGGTCGGCAGTATCGCAGAGCGAGGATTGGAACAGTTCCGACGACATTTCAATTCACTCCATTCATTCGGGCCAAGCGAAGAAACCCTGGCCGGATTTGGCGCCAAGCTTTCCTGCACCGACCATTTCGATCAATATCTGTGGCGGCGCGAACCGGTCCCCGTGCGCGGCCTGCAACGTGCGCGCGATATCGAGGCGGACGTCGAGCCCGACAATATCGCTCAGCCGCAGTGGCCCGACCGGATGGCGATAGGCCAGCACCGCCGCGCGGTCGATGTCCTCTGCGCTGGCAACGCCGCTTTCCAGCATTCGCATCGCCTCAAGGCTGGCGATCAGGTCGAGGCGGCTGGTCGCGAAGCCGGGCACATCGCGCACCGTGAGCGACTGCTTGCCGAGCCAGGTGACGAATTCGCGCGCTGTCTCAAGCGCGCTTTCCGACGTCTTCTCGCCCCGGATCAATTCGACCAATGGCAATGACCAGACGGGATTGAAAAAGTGCATGCCGAGAAACGCGGTTGGATCGGGCAACGCCTCCGCCAGCCGATCGATCGACATCGCACTGGTGTTGCTGCCGATCAGCTTTGGCCCGCGCCTGGCGATGCGGGTGAGGATATCGAGCTTGAGTTCGAGGCGTTCGGGCACGGTCTCGATGACGATGTCCAACGCCTCGGGGATTTGGTCCACGCTTGCGATCCGCGTAATCCGCGCGGTCAGCGCCTGGCCGCCAGCCTCGTCAAGCTTGCCGCGCTTGATCGACGATTGGACCGTTTCGGCAACGATCTTGCTGAACGTTTCCGCCCGCGCGTCATCCGGCTCGACAACGGTCACATCCCCGCCGGCCATCGCCGAGACATAGACAATGCCGACACCCATCGTGCCGCCGCCAACTACCGCCACACGCCGGGTCATCGGCCTTTCCAGTCGGGCGCGCGCTTTTCGGCGAAAGCGAGGGCGCCTTCCTGCGCGTCTTCGGATGCAAGCACCGATTCCGCCAGCGGGCGCTGGCGGTCCCAGATTTCATCTTCGGCCCAACTCGGCGATTCCTGGATGATGCGCTTGGTCATCAGTGTCGACAGCGGCGCATTGGCCGCAATCTTATCCGCCAGCGCCAGCGCATCTGCAAGCGCCTCGCCGGGGGCGGAGACCCGGTTGACCAGTCCCCAGAGATGCGCGGTCGGAGCGTCCATCCGCTCACCCGTCAAGGCATATTCAAGCGCGATCGCCGAGGGAATACGGCGCGGCAGACGGACCAGCCCGCCCGATCCGGCAACCAGCCCGCGCGACACCTCGGGCAGCCCGAACCAGGCGTTTTCGGCTGCGACAATCAGGTCGCACGCCAGCGCCAGTTCGCAACCGCCTGCGAGCGCAAAGCCCTCTACAGCGGCGATGAGCGGCTTCTTCGGCGGCGCCTCGGTCACCCCGCCAAAGCCGCGCCCCTCAAGCTCGGGCCGCTCGCCAGCGAGAAACGCCTTGAGATCCATGCCCGAGCAAAAGGAACCGCCTCGCCCGGTGATGATGCCAACGCGCAAGGCGGGGTCGGCATCGAGCCGGTCCAGCGCATCGGCGATCGCGAGCGATACCGCCCGATTGATCGCATTACGCTGCGCCGGCCGGTTGATCGCGATAACGAGCGTCGCGCCAATCTGTTCGATTTCGACAGGCAAGTCCATCATTGCCCAGCCGATGCGGGGGCAAGCCGGTCTGCTCCCGAAGTGCCCCGATATTCGTCCAGATCGGCAGCCTCCGTCATGCGCCAAACATCGAGTATCCGGAACGGGTTGTTGACGACGATCCGCCCCTTGCTGTTCTTGTAATAGGTTTCAACACCGGGATAGGTCCACACCATCTGCTGATGCGTCGCATCGACCTTGGCGTTGTAGGCATCATGCACATCCTGCCGGACCTCGACCTGGCTGAAGCCCGAGGCGAACATCTTGCGCAGCAGCGACATGACATAATGCATCTGGCGCTCAAGTACGGTAATCAGGCTGCCGCCGTGCCCGAACTGCGTGTTGGGGCCGTAGAGGCAGAAGAAGTTGGGATAGCCGGGGACGACGGTGCCCAGATAGGCGCGCGCGTCGTCTCCGTCCCAATCGTCGTGGAGTTCGCGCCCGCCGACCCCGACGATCTTCATGGGCGCCAGCAGGTTGACAACGTCGAAGCCCGTCGCCCAGATGATCACATCCGCCTTATGCACGGCGCCGTCGCTGGTGACGACCGCATCGGGCTGCACTGCGGATACGCCGGCGGTGACCAGCGTCACCGTTTCGCGCGCGAGGGTTCGGTACCAGCCATTGTCGAGCAGCATGCGCTTCCCGAACGGCGGATATCCGGGGAGCACTTGCGGCAGCAGATGCTGCGCCTCGCCAAGTTCGGAAATGGCATAAGCGGTCAAGCCCTTGCGGTGCATATCGTTGATCGCGTTGATCGAGCGGCCTTCGCCGTTCCAATCGGGGTCCTGGGTCAGCGCCTCATACAGCTTGTCGTTGAACGCCCAGCTAAGCCGCAGCCGGTACCATCTCCGGTAAAGCGGCACTTTTTCCAACAGGAGACGCAGAGCATCAGGGATTTTTTGTCCGAACTTCGGGAAGGGGGCGGTCCATTGCGGGGTGCGCTGGATGATCGTCAGGGCTGCAACCTGATCGACAATGGCGGGCGCCACCTGCATCGCACTCGCACCATTGCCGACGAGCACCACGTTGCGCCCGGCAAGATCCAGGCCGGCATCGGGGTATTGTGCAGTGTGGAAGCTGGGGCCTTTGAAGCTGTCCAGTCCCGGCACGTCCGGGATGCGCGGTTTGTTGAAGGCACCGACGCCGCTGATCAACATGTTGGCGCGAAGGGTTTCGCGCCCGCCTGAGGCCGATACAACTTCGGCCTGCCACTCACCGCTCGCTTCGTCGAAGCGCGCCTCGGTGACTTCGAGGCCAAAGCGGATATGGCGCCGGACATTATAATCATCGGCGACCTGATCGAGATATTTGTTGATCTCCCGGCTGTCCGCAAAGAAACGCGACCAATCGTGAGGCGCGAACGAGAAGGAATAGAGGTGGCTGGGCACGTCACAGGCCGCGCCGGGATAGCGATTGTCGAACCAGACGCCGCCCAGCGACTGCCGCCGCTCGACGATGGTATAGGGGATGCCTGCCCGCGCCAGTTCAATCGCCGCGCATAGCCCGGAAATCCCCGCACCGATGATGAGCGCGGTAAAGCCAGGTGGCGGCGCAATATCGTCGTATGGTTCGTCTGCCGCCGAAGCCAGTGCCAGGTCGTTGCGGATCATCGGCGCATAATCGGCCGGCACTTCTTCACCCAGCGATACGCTCATCATCTCCACAAGCAGGGCGTCGGATGGATTGGCGAGCAGGGGCGGCTTGCCGTCAAACCAGTCCTTGAGCGCGGCGCGGGCGGCCTGCCTGATCTCATCCTGCACCGCATCGGGCAATCCGCCACTGTCATTATCATCCAGGCCGCGCACTCGGCTGGGAACATAGCGGCCTTCGATCCAGCGCCGGTCGCCCGTCAGATGAAGCAGCACACAGGCCAGGGT
>JANMCD010000165.1:0-9216 GCA_031360905.1 Novosphingobium sp. | reverse complement strand
GCACAATCAGCGTGCCCTGATTGCTGCCATCAAAAAGAGACGCGAAAGCATCTGGAATATTCATGAAGCCGCTTCGCACATCTTCGCGGTGGGTGATACGCCCTTCCCCCACCCATGTGCGCAATTGTGTAATGGCTGCATCCACCTCGGCAGCATAATCGCTTTGCAAAAAACCCTGCATCGTGATGCTGCCATAAATGAGTCGCATCATATTGGTGGGACCGGCAGCAGGACCGGCTTTCGTATAATTGGCAATCTGTCCGCATAAAACAATTCGTCCAAAACGTGCCATCGTATCAACTGCAGCCTGCAAGATGTCGCCGCCCACATTGTCGTAGAAAATATCAATGCCGTCGGGACAGAGTTCTGCCAGGCGCGGCTGAACGGGCCCTAGCCGATAATCTATGGCAGCATCCAGCCCGCACTCTTCCTTCAGCCAACGGCATTTGTCATCGCCGCCCGCAATCCCGATGACCCGGCATCCCATGATCTTGCCGATTTGCGCGGCCATCGAACCCGTTGAGCCAGCAGCACCAGACACGACAAGCGTTTCACCCACACGCGGCCGACCGATTTTGAGCAGGCCGAAATAGGCTGTACGCGCATTCAGTCCATAAACACCCAGCGCATCAACATAACTAATGTTCTCCGCAATGGGTGTCACCGGATGATCTGCTGCCGCGAGCTGAAAATCCTGCCAGCCTGTGAAACTAATCACCCGCGTACCGACAGGCACGTCACTCCGCGCTGATGCAACGACCTCGCAAGCGGCAGGTGCGCGTACGGGTTCGCCAAGCGGTAACGATGGATACAGATTGTTTCCGGGCGGGTCCATCCAGTTGCGCATGGTAGGCGCGCACAGAAAAGCCCGGTTACGCAGCAGCAGCTCCCCCGGTTTCAGGGACTCCGGATCAGGCTGGGCGATCTCCCGGTAAGCAAAGTTGTTTTGCGTCACATTGCCCAGCGGTCGGCTCTGCATCAGCCACTGGCGATTCAGGTTTCTCAAGGCTCTTCTCCTTCAGATTTGTCGCTGGGCGGAACTGTCAGTAATTTCGTGTGTGGGCGGGCGGTTTAACGTTTACGCTGCCATGGCTTTGATAAAGGGCTCGCCGAAGATGACGGCGAACTGGGTCTAGGGAATTTCGGGGACATAATACTAATCATCCCTCTCAACGTCCACCACGCACAAAGCACACTCGCCACCCTACCGCGACAGAAAATCTGGGTCATGCCTGTAGCCAGCGGGCGCTCGCGATAGGCGCAATCCCCGCTGCCGCAACTTCCCGGAAGCTTCGCAAACACGGTGGCGGACGGCGAGCGCTGTGCTAATGTGCGGCGCCGGCAGAATTGCCGCGCAGCATTCGGGATTGCTGGCTCGCGTATCAAGCCAGTTTCCGGTCGCAACCAGGATCGGGTTCTCAACTTCGGGAGCGCAACATGTCTCAAATCGATCGCGAGCAAGTCGTCGGCCTGCTCAACCGCATTCTCGAGGAGGAACTGGCGGGGGTGGTGCGCTACACCCACTATTCGTTCCTCGTGTTCGGTTACAACCGCATCCCGATCGTCTCCTGGCTGCGCGGCCAGGCCGATGAATCGCTGCTGCATGCCCAGCAGGCGGGCGAGATAATCACGCTGCTGGGCGCCTATCCCGCGCTCACCATCGGCCCGCTGCTCGACAGCCACAAGCACGACGTCGGCGAGATCATGCGGGAATCGCTGGCGACCGAGGCGCGGGCGCTGGGCCTGTACAAGGAGCTGCTCACGGCGGTCGAAGGACGCTCGGTCACGCTTGAGGAATATGCGCGCCAGATGATTTACGCCGAGGAACTCCACGCGGGCGAGGTCGATAAGATGCTGCGCAAGCCTGGCGAAGTCGCTGCCTATGCCGGCAAAATGCCGGACTGACAGTTCTGGCCAGCCGCCCGCTTAGCGGTGGAACAGGGCGCAAAGTTTGGCTATGCGCCCGCTGCCGGCTCGCCGCCCCGGAAAATTGCGGCACCTGAAAGAATTATAGCCAATGCCCTCAGGCCTCGTTGCCCTGCTCGACGACATTTCCGTGATTGCCAAGCTGGCCGCTTCCTCGCTCGACGATGTCGGGGCGGCGGCGGCGAAAGCGGGGGCCAAGGCGGCCGGGGTGGTGATCGACGATGCGGCGGTCACCCCGGCCTATGTCACCAATTTCACCCCCGACCGCGAACTGCCGATAATCTGGGCCATCGCCCGGGGGTCGCTGCGCAACAAGCTGCTGATCCTGCTGCCAGCCGCCTTGCTGCTGAGCCAGTTCCTGCCGATCGCGATCACCCCGCTGCTGATGGTCGGCGCGCTGTTCCTGTGTTTTGAGGGCGCGGAAAAGCTGCTGGAAAAGCTCGGCGCCGAGAAGCACGGCGAGACTCTGGAAGATCCGATCGAGGATCTCGCCGCCTTCGAGCGCGAGCGGATTTCCGGCGCGATTCGCACCGATTTCATCCTCTCGGCCGAAATCATGGCGATCGCATTGGCCGAAGTGGCGGACCAGGCGCTGCTCCAGCGCGGGATGATCCTCGCTGCGGTCGGCATTGTCATCACCGCGCTGGTTTACGGCGCGGTGGCGCTGATCGTGAAGATGGATGACGTCGGCCTGCATCTGGCCGAACGGGCGGGCGCGGCACCGCGTCGCCTTGGCCGGCTGCTGCTGCTGGCGATGCCCAAGCTGCTGGTGGGACTGTCCACGGTCGGCACGGCGGCGATGCTGTGGGTTGGCGGCGGGATCATGCTGCACGGCGCGCATGAGCTTGGGCTGCACGCGCCGTCCGACGCGGCGGAGGCGGTGCGCCGGGCAGTCGAGCAAGCGGCGGGTTCGCTCGGCGGCGTGCTCGGTTGGCTGAGCTATGCGGTGATCGCGTTGATCACCGGGGTTATTCTCGGCGCGGCTGCGGCCTATGCGGTGCATGTGGGGCAAAAAACCACCGGGTGGGGCAAGGGCGCGAATTAGGCAGGTATCCGCGCGTCACCGGTGGATGCCTTGCTGGCGGCACGATCTGCGCATTTGGTCCCGGCGAGCCCGCAGCCCCACCCATGCCAGAGGGCGCAAGACCGCCCAAAGCGGCTGGATGACCTCGCAGGGTAAAGGGGTCGCGGGTTCCCGTTGACCGTCGCAAGATGTCGTGTACGCTGGGCAAAATTCCTGTGAATTTGCTGACGAGTCCAAAAAAGCTAACAATCGGAGATGTGGGATGGATATGAACGTTTCAAAGCCAGACTTTGTGGCGCTGGCCCGCTCGCTGGCGCCAGTAATCGAGCAAAATGCCGCTGAAGGTGACCGCATCGGAACGATGGCGCCGGCGGTGGTGGACGCCCTACGCGCCGTAAATTTGTGGGATGTGTTCTTGCCTCGAGAAGCCGGAGGACATGGCGCAGATCTGATGGTTTTCCTCGAGATCATCGAAGAAGTCAGCCGCGCCGATCCGTCGACCGGCTGGGCCTATTTCGCAAACATGCTGTCCGCTACATACTTCGCTGCCGGCATGGGTGAGGATGCGGTGGAGCATATTTTCGGTGGTACTGGCCCATCCCGTACCGTCACCGCATCATCCCTCAACCAGCCGGGTAACGTCCGGGTCGTCGAGGGAGGCTACATGGTTGGGGTCGAGAAGACTTCATTTGCAAGCGGTGCGGGGCACGCCGATTGGCTCGCCGCCGGTGGCATGTGCACTTTCCCCGACGGCTCCACGGATGCAGTGCAGTATCTCATCCCTCGCGACAAGGTAGAGTTTCTTGGCGACTGGGAGGTGTTTGGCCTGTCCGGCACCGGTAGCTACAGCTTCCGCGTTCCGGAACAGTTCGTTCCAGAATCCTACACATGGCGGGCGGGAACATGGGAGGCCCGGCGCGGCCAAACCGATCTTCTGGTGGGCCTGAATTACATGGCCGTCACAGGCCACACTGCGGTGTCCCTCGGCACCGCCAAGCGCGCACTGGAAGAGCTCGTAAAGGCCATTGACAGCAGCAAGTCCCGACCCGGCGGCGTCCCGCCTCACCGCGATAGCGAGGTCTTTCAATACCAGTTTGCCGAGATGGATGCGAAGTATCGTTCGGTCCGCGCTTACGCGGTAGAGTGCGTTCGCGATGCGATGGAAACCGTCTACGACGGCCGCGAGCTAAACGAAGATCAGCGGCAGCGCGGTAACCAACTCAACACCTTTGGTGCCCGCATGGCCGAAGAAGTGGCTCGTTTCTGCTTTATCTGGTCCGGAAGTACAGGCCTGCGGGGACATTCCGACCTCGGTCGAATCGTGCGCGATGCGCTTGTCGAGAATATCCACGCCATCGTTGATCCGCATACACTTACGATCTCAGGACCTATTCTGATGAATTCATACCGTGCGACGCCCCTGGACATTGTGCCAAGGTCCACCGGCGTGTTTGACCATAAGCCCACTTGAAAGCAGAGAACATCTGACCTCATCATTACGAAGGGGAAGGGTAGGGAAGAATTTCAGGTGCACAGGATCGCGCCTGAGCACCTGATGGGGGGAGGAGCGCAAGACTGCGAACCTGAAGACCTGCCGCGCCCGCCCAGCCGTCGCGCATGCCCGGTGCCTTGCCTGGCTGAAGGGAGTGAGACCTTCACCCCCTTGGAAATCTCTGCCCCACTTTTATGCTGCAGTGCGGGAACAAATGGCAGCCAACCCCGTTGTTTTTATCGGTCATTTTGACCGTCGGGGGTAACACATCATCAGAAAGTCAGTTCAGGCCGTTTTCAAAGGGTCACGGAAGAAGCGTGTGAGTGTGCCGTCTCCGCGAAAGCCGGCGCGTGCTAAGTCTGCCGCGAAGAGCCCGGGCATCCCAAAACAGCCCAAGAAGCCCGCAGATCGCGTTCAGAGGCCGGGCCCAGGCACTTTTGTTGACGGGCACTTCAATTGTCCCACAGGCTCTCTCGCTTACAAACTTTACACACCCATCGGCTCGGCTCGGCGGCGCTTGCCGATGGTGGTCATGCTCCATGGCTGTACGCAATCGGCGACCGATTTCGCGGCGGGCACCGGCATGAACACGTTGGCCGACGAACTGGGCTTCCTGGTGCTTTATCCCGAACAATCAAAGTCCGCTAATCTGGCCCGCTGCTGGAACTGGTTTCGGCCTGAAAATCAAAGCCGAGGGAGGGGTGAAGCGGCCTCGATTGCTGGCCTTACCCGCGAGATGATCGTTACCTGCAAGGCCAATCCGGCGCGCGTTTACATCGCCGGAATTTCGGCGGGAGGCACCGCTGCCGCGATCATTGGCGCGGCCTATCCAGAACTCTTCGTAGCGGTCGGCGTTCATTCAGGCCTGGCAAAAGGCAATATTACCAGCGTCGGGGCGGCGCTTTCTGCAATGAAAAGCGGCGGTTCAAGCGGCATTGATACAGGGTGTGGACGAAAGCGCCAAGCCCCTACCATCGTATTTCACGGTGACCGGGACCGGACGATCCATCCGTCCAGTCCTGAGAGCTTTGTACGCTCGCTGCGCCGATTCAGTCCGCGACTGGTGCTGGATCGAACGGTGCATGTGCCAGTTGGAAGAGCACGGGCCTATACGAGGACTGTCTATAGGAAGGGCAAGGGCCAAGCGCTGCTGGAGGTTTGGATTGTTCACAGCATGGGTCATGCCTGGTCGGGTGGAAGCGCTTTTGGATCCTTTACCGATCCGGCCGGCCCCAGTGCCTCGCGCGCAATGATGCGCTTCTTCTTTGCCCGGAAGCATGCAGCTAGCACCGTAAGGGCCAAAGCCTCAGCCCCCAAGCGCGTGCGCAGGCGCTCGGCCCTTGCCTAGCGGGGAACGAAGCGAACTGGGCTGCAGCAGGGCTAACCCAAACAGGACCCAAACGCGTTCCCTCCCGAAAGGCCTTTGGCTGGATAGCTCGGAATTGCCTTGTGGGCTTAGGGGAACCGCAAAGAGCCTTTAACATGCTGACTTAGTATGACAAATATATCGACGTATTCCATTTGGCCCCCAAAATGGCCCCCAGCGCGAAAAAATAGTGTTGTTAGAGGCGATCTTCCTCGCCGTCCGTTGGGTCATAGAGGTGGGTCTGGAAGCCCCGGAACGTGTTCCTGATTTCCGCACGCTGCCTAGCTCGCGCACGGCATCGCTCGGCGATCCGTATTTGAGGTCCAGCAGGTCGGGCAGCTTGTCCATCCCCAGTTCCGATTCGCCTTCCGCCACATACTGTGACAGCACGAAGTCGAGGAACGCCTGCTGCTTGGCGTCATAGCGGGACAGGATGCTGGCACGGTGTGCGCCTGCCCGTTCCGCGCGTTTCAGGGGGTGCTTGGTGTGGGCGATATAGTTCAGCACGTCGAACAGGTCAGATTCCTGCGCGTCGATCATACCCCGGACCTGCGCCAGTTGCTCGCCATCGAAGCCGCGTTCGGCGAGGCCAGCGATCAAGGCGGCGCGGGTTTCCGGCTCGCTCCAGATGCGCCGCAGCTCCTCTTCGTCGCGGAACAGTTCAGGCAGCTTGCCGAACAGGTTCTCAACAAATTGCGCGGCTGAAATCGGCTTGCCGGACGCGTCCCAGAAGGTCGATGCGCTCATATGGTGGAAGGTGCGCTCCTTTCCGTCCGCCAGCGTGATCACCAGCCGCTGCTTGGGCGGCTCGTCCTCGCCATCGTCGGGATCGCCTGGCGGCGCTGGCTCCCCTTCCGGCTTGCCGCGCGGCTGGCCGGGCGGTTCAGGCTCCAACGGATCGCCATCCCATTCAGGATCGTTGAACAGCTCATAGGCCTTCACGAAATCGTAGATCGTGAAATAGTCCTTGCCGTCGAACAGCCGCGTGCCGCGCCCGATGATCTGCTTGAACTCGATCATCGAATTGATCGGGCGCATCAACACGATGTTGCGGATGTTGCGGGCGTCCACTCCGGTCGAAAGCTTCTGCGAGGTTGTCAGGATCGCCGGGATGGTTTTTTCATTGTCCTGAAAGGTGCGCAGCCATTGGTCGCCTATCGCACCGTCATTGGCGGTGACACGAACGCAATAATTGGGATCGGTGCTGGTCTTAGCCTGATTGATCAGATCGCGGACCCTCGCTGCGTGATCCTGCGTGGCGCAGAACACCAGCGTCTTTTCGCGCTGGCTGATCCGCTCCATGAATATCATCACGCGGTAGCGCTCGCGCGCATCGATCTCGATTTTGCGGTTGAAGTCGGCTTCGCTGTAGCGCTTGCCTTCTTCCACCTCGCCCGATGCGATTTCGTCGCCGGGGGTATAGACGTAATCGTCAATCGTGGTGCCCAGCTCGACCACCTTGAAGGGGGTCAAGTAGCCGTCGTTGATCCCCTCTTTGAGCGAGTAGGCGTAAACCGGGTCGCCGAAATAGGCGTAGGTATCGACGTTGTCCTTGCGCTTGGGGGTGGCGGTCAGGCCGATCTGCACGGCTGGCGCAAAGTAGTCGAGAATCCCGCGCCATTCGCTGCCATCCTTGGCCCCGGCGCGGTGACATTCGTCGATCATGATGCAATCGAAGAAGTCGGGCGGATAGTCCTGATAGTTGAAACCCGGTTCCGCTTCCGCCACGCCCCCTTCTGTGCTTGCATCGCTCAGCACCGACTGGAAGATGGTGAAGAACACACTGCCGTTCTTGGGCACGCGGCCCTTCCTGCGGATTTCGGCTGGCGTTATCCGCACCAGCGCATCGGGATCGAAGGCGGAAAAGCTGTTGTAAGCCTGATCGGCCAGGATGTTGCGGTCAGCCAGAAACAGGATGCGCGGGCGGCGCGCGGGTTCCGCCCCGGTCTTCCAGTCGCCAAGGTTCCAGCGCGCGTGAAACAGCTTCCACGCGATCTGGAAGGCGACGGCGGTCTTGCCGGTGCCGGTGGCCAGCGTCAGCAGCACGCGGTCCTTGCCAGCCGCAATCGCGGCCAGCGTTTTTTCGATGGCATTATACTGGTAATAGCGCGGCTCGAATTTGCCGCCGGTTTCATAGGGGACAGCGGCGAAGCGATCACGCCAGAGGTTGGCTTCGGCAAAGGTGGCGTCCCACAGTTCCTGCGGCGTGGGCCACCGCTCCACCAAGCCTTCCTGCCCGGTCTGCATATTGATCCGGTAAATCGCCTTGCCGTTGCAGGCGTAGGCGAAGCGGGTTTGCAGCCGCTCGGCATAGTCCTTGGCCTGCCCGACGCCTTCGCCCACTGGCAGCCCGACGCGCTTGGCTTCCACGGCGGCGAGCTTGGTGTTGCGGTAGACCAGCACATAGTCCGCCGCCTTGGCCGCCGCGCGCTTGCCCGATCCCGTTAGCCGCCCCGGCGCAATCATCTCGCGCCGCGCCCGGCTGGCATCGACCACGCCCCAGCCCGCCGCCGCCAGCGCGGGGTCGATCAGCTCGGCGCGGGTTTCGGCTTCGTTCAAGCCGCCTTCGCCGGTTCGCGTTCCGCGCTCAACCGGAAGCCGAGCGCGCTGATCACCTTGGTCAGCGTTTCCAGCGTCGGGTTGCCGTCTTCGCTCAGCGCGCGATAGAGCTGCTGGCGCTTGACCCCGGTTTCGGCGGCAAGGCCCGACATGCCCCGCGCGCGCGCGATAATGCCCAGCGCATTGGCGATATAGCCGGCATGGCCGCTCGCCAGCGCATCGTTGAGCAGTTCCTCCTGCGCCTCCTCGCTTTCATAAAACGGGGAAAGTTCCACAGGGAAAGTTTCAAGCGCCATCATCGTCACTCCAGTTCTTCCGCCATTTCGCGCGCCTTGCGGATATCCCGGTCCTGCGACCTCTTGTCACCGCCGCACAGCAGGATAATCAGCACATCGCCCCGCCGCACCGCATAGAGGCGGTATCCGGGGCCATGATCGATCCTGAACTCGGTCAAGCCATCGAACTGCTTCATGTCGCCCAGCAGGCCACCCTGAATGCGGGCGATCCGGTCGGCAATCCGGCGCTGCGCGCGCTGGTCGCGAAGCCCGCCCCACCAGTCCCGAAACACCGCAGTCTGACGGACCTCGATCACCCGTCACCTATAAGGGACATGGACAGGGAATGTCAACATATAAGTGACAAGGGCGCGGATTTCGGCTTTGTTCGACGGCTCAGGTCAGTTCCCCGGCGAAGGCTTTTTGGAGGAGCGATTGTTTGAGTTCGGATAGAGTGAACAGCTTTCGCAAATAAAGATCTTTAAGCTCCTGACAGCCATTTCCCAAACTAGATATCCGAGCAACAATTTCATTCTGCACTTCTATGGGGGGAACGGGGATCATAATTTCTTTC
>JANMCD010000123.1:0-4566 GCA_031360905.1 Novosphingobium sp. | reverse complement strand
AAGGGCGATCTCGGCTTCAGCTTTAGGCTGGAGCGCCCGGGCAGGATCGAGAGAGCCGCCGTCGGCAATCGCCATGTCATCGAACAGCACGCCAAAATCGGGCCGATCGACTCCAAGTTGCATTTGCACCGCCTTCGCCGTGAGCCCGGCCTTGCGCCCGACAATTCGCCGACCCTGCCCTTCCCAGAAGCGCGTGTTGATTTCCTGAACGGTATAGGCGCCCTCGGCATCGACAGGACCGAGATGCTCACGCAGCGGGGGGACTGTGCCACGGGAATAGGCCTCTCGCAGCAGCTTCGCAGCTTGTTCAAACTTCCCGGACAATCGAACCTCCCCAACAAGCTATTTAGCCTGATCCATGCCGTTATCTATCGCAGCCGATTGACAAGGCCTCGAACTGCAACTTACATAGCGTTTGCACGGTTTGTTGTAAAGCAACCGGGCGTAGCGGAGGATGCGATTGTGGAAATGCCGCAGATCGTCGATGATACGGGGGCGGGTCGCTTCCTCGTGCCGCGTGTGGCCTTCACCAGCCGCGACGTGTTTGAGCGCGAATATGCGGCGATCTTCGGGCGCTGCTGGCTCTACCTTGGCCATGCTTCCGAGCTGTCCGGACCTGGCAAATTTCTGACCCGCACCGTCGCACGGCGACCGATCCTGTTTACCCGTGACAAGGAGGGCAAGTTCAACGCCTTGCTCAACAGCTGCCCGCATCGCGGCGCACTGGTCTGCCGCGAGCGCAAGGGCAAGTCGCCCGCCTTCATGTGCATGTATCATGGCTGGACCTTTGGCGCCGACGGTCATCTCATGACACTGCCGGGCAGCTCGGGCTATCCCGAGGACTTCAAGACCGATCCGCAAAAGCAGATGGTCCATGTCCCGCGCATGGCACGATTCGGCGACTTCTTCTTCATCAGCTTTTCCAGCGACGGCGAGGACCTTGCAACATATCTTGGCGAGGCGGGGGATTACCTCAATCTCGTTGCCGAGCATTCGGCCAGCGGCATGCAGATCGTAGGCGGAACGCAGGAATACAGCATTCGCGGCAATTGGAAGCTGCTGGCTGAAAACAGTTTCGACGGCTACCACGCCGCCTGCGCCCATTCGACCTATCTCGAGTACCTCAAGAACGCCAACGGTGCGCTGGGAGCGACGCCGTTGGCGGGCATCGGCATCGATCTTGGCAAGGGACATGCGCTGGTTGAATATACCGCGCCATGGGGCCGCCCGATTGCCAGCTGGGTGCCACTGTGGGGTGAAGAAGGCAAAACCGAAATCGCCGCAATCCAGTCCGCGCTCGAAGCGCGCGTCGGCCCCGAACGCGCCGACCGTATAGCCCACAAGAACCGCAACATGGTGATCTTCCCCAATCTGGTGGTCAACGACATCATGGCGGTGACGATCCGCACCTTTTTCCCCACAGCGCCCGATTCAATGGAGATCAACGCCTGGGCCCTGGCGCCTCGGGAAGAAAGCGAGTGGCTGCGCAAATATCGGCTTTACAACTTCACCGAATTCCTTGGCCCAGGCGGCTTCGCGACGCCTGACGATGTTGAGGCGATCGAGAAGTGCCAGCAAGGCTATGCGGCAAGCGGCGAGGCGCTTTACAATGACATTTCCAAGGGCATGCAGCGCGCGAATGGCCCCTCGTTTGACGACGAGGAGCAGATGCGCGCCTTTTGGCGTGAGTGGCACCGGCGCCTGGCGAAGGCGGACGCATGAGCATGGACGAAATGCTGTTACTGCGCCTTCGCGTCGAAGAGTTGCTGTTCCTCGAGGCCGATTTGCTCGATCGCTGGCAGCTGGAGGATTGGCTCGCGCTTTATACCGGGGACTCGCATTATTATGTACCGCCCAATGACGTCGATGGTGACACCGCCGATCCCGACACGTCGTTATTCTATATCATGGATGACCGAATCCGCATGGAACAGCGCGTGATCCGCCTTTCCAAGGTTGGCGCGCATAGCGAACACCCCCGGTCCAAGGTGCGCCATTTGGTATCGAACACGCGGGTGGAACGCGATGGCGACCTGATCCGCGCGCGATCATCGTTCGCCGTCTGGCGCAGCAAGGACATCACCAGCGACGTATTCGTCGGCCACTACCTGCACGAGATTGTCGAGCGGAACGGCGGCCTGATGATCGCAAAAAAGACTTGCGTACTCGACATGGAAGCCCTGCGTCCCCACGCGCGCATCAGCATTATTTTATGATGACGGGCGAAACAATGAACCATCCCCTGCGCTTCGCCCGGCTTGGCTTTTGCCGCCTGCGCTGCCCCGATCTGGCGCGCAGCGTGGCCTTCTACCGCGATATGGTCGGCTTGGAAGTGGCCAGCGAAGATGGCCTGATCGCGCGCTTGCGCTGTAGTGACAAGCCGTTCGATCTTGTGCTGGAAAAGGGTGCATTTCCCGGCTTCACCGAAACCGGTTTTGAGCTGGAAAGCGGCGCTGAACTCGACAAGGCGTTTACCGTGCTCACCGCGCTTGGCCTCGCCCCGCAATGGACCGATCCGGAAGGCTGCGAGGCATTGGCCGCCGCGAGCGCTTTTCAGTTCACCGATCCGGCAAGCGGGCTGGCCACGACATTCTACCACTCGCAGACACCGGCCCGGACGCCTTACCAGCCGCACCTCGCAAAGATCGCCCGATTGGGGCACGTTGTCATCAATGTGACCGATCCCGGGGCCGCACATCGCTTTTGGGTGGAACAGCTTGGCTTTGTCCGCTCCGACAACGTCGAAGGCGTAGTCGAATGGCTGCGAGCCTGGCCCAATCCATTGCACCACAGTCTCGGGCTGGTTGCCAGCAATGCGAACAGCCTTCATCACATCAACTTCATGGTTACCGATATCGATGACATCGGGCAGGCCATGAACCGCTTGAAGGGTGCGGGCGTGCCAATTGTCTATGGCCCCGGTCGCCACCTGCCCTCGACCAGCATTTTCCTCTATTTTCTCGACCCGGACGGCAATACCGCCGAGCTCAGCTTTGGCATGGAACTTTTCGCCGAACACGGTGCTCGCGATCCGCGCGAGCTGGAACACAAGGCCGAAGTCATGGATATCTGGGGCAGTAAACCCGATCCACGCTTCGGCAAGGGCAGCCCCATAGTGCCGCTTTATGGCTAAGGCGCTGTCAGGTCAGGTAGCTATTGTCACCGGCGCGGGCCGGGGCATCGGGCGCGTCATCGCCGCGCGCCTGGCAGGCGATGGGGCATCGGTCATGATTTGCGACCTCGACCCCGAATGCGCCGCCGCTGCCGCAAGCGAAATCAACGGACCCGTGCGCACCGCGGCATTCGCCGGAAACCTCGCCCGCGAGGATGATGCCCGACGGATGGTCGATGCGACGATGGAACACTTCGGTCAAATCGATATTCTCGTCAACAACGCCGGGGGCGGAATCATCCGCCCGTTTCTCGATCACACGCCAGCGACGTTTGCGGAGACGCTGGACCGCAATTTGTGGACGGCGATCTGGTGTTCCTGGCTGGTGCTGCCCCATATGAAAGCGGCGGGTTATGGCCGGGTGATCAACATCGGCGCGGATTCGGTGCGTAACGGGCTGCACGACCACGCGGCGTATAATGCCGCCAAGGGCGGGGTCCACGGCATGACCACAGGCCTCGCCCGCGAATTTGCGCGCGACGGTATTACCGTGAACACCGTCGCTCCCTGTGCCGTGCAGACACAGCAACTTGAAGACGTGCGTGCGGTCAATCCGGCACTGGTGGACAAGGTGCTCGGCGTGATCCCGATGGGCCGCGCCGCCAGCGAAGCGGAAGTGGCGTCCATGGTCGCATACCTCGCCAGCCGGGAAGCCGGTTTCGTTACCGGGCAGGTGATCAGCGTCAATGGCGGAACGACGATGTTATGAGAACAGGGAAATTTTGTGAGCGATAATCCTGAAATCGGCGAAAACATCGATGTTGGCGACATCGGCACGAATTACATCGTCGCCGGCGCAGGCGAGCCGCTGATCCTGATCCACGGCTCCGGCCCCGGGGTAACGGCCTTCGCCAACTGGCGCGGCGTGATCCCCGATCTCTCGGCGCATTTCCACTGCTACGCGCCCGATACTTTGGGCTTCGGCTATACCGATTTCCCGTCCGACATTGATGGCTTCGCAATGGATCGCTGGCTGGAACATCTGATCGGCTTCATGGATAGTTTGGGGATCGAGCAAGCGCATTTCATCGGAAACAGCTACGGCGGCGCGCTTACCCTGGCACTGGCGGCGCGCTATGCCGATAGGGTCGGACGGATCGTGCTGATGGGTTCGGCAGGACTGGTCTTTCCGGTTAGCGAGGGACTGGAGAAGGTCTGGGGCTACCAGCCCTCGATGGACGCCATGCGCGATTTGATGACCACGTTCGCTTTCGATCCGGCCCTGGTGAAGGAAGAAATCGTCGCCTCGCGCTATCAGGCCAGTATCCGTCCCGGTGCGCAGGAAGCCTATTCCAGCCTTTTCCCCGAGCCGCGCCAGCGCTGGCTCGATGCATTGGCCACCGATGAAGATGCGTTACGCAGCCTGCGTCACCCGACATTGATCGTTCACGGCC
>JANMCD010000122.1:0-7588 GCA_031360905.1 Novosphingobium sp. | reverse complement strand
GGTGTCATTTTCACCACAACCGATTGGTCGAAGGTCTATGCGCTCGATGCGACCACGGGCAAACTTCTTTGGTCCTATGACCCCGAGGTGCCTGGCGAGACCGGGTTCAAAGCCTGTTGCGACGTCGTCAACCGGGGCGCGGCGTTTTACGATGGCAAAGTCTATGTCGGGACGCTCGACGGCCGGTTAATCGCCCTCGATGCAAAAACCGGAACGCCCGTCTGGTCGACGGTCACCGTCGATCAAAGCAAACCCTATACAATCACCGGTGCACCGCGCGTGGTGAAGGGGCGCGTGCTGATCGGCAATGGCGGCGGCGAGTATGGCGTCCGCGGCTATGTCAGCGCCTACGACGCGCAATCGGGCAAGCTCGCCTGGCGCTTTTACACCGTGCCGCCCGCGATAGGCGCCAAGCCCGACGGGGCAGCGTCCGATTCCATCATCGCCAAAATGCAGGCAACCTGGGATGGCGATTGGACCAAGTTCGGCGGCGGTGGCACGGTCTGGGATTCGATTGTTTACGACAAGGATTTCAACCAGGTTCTGATCGGCGTGGGCAATGGCACGCCGTGGGATCATCGCCTGCGATCGAATGGCAAGGGCGACAATCTATTCCTCTCTTCGGTTGTCGCACTCGATGCCGATACCGGCGAATATAAGTGGCACTATCAGGGTGTGCCCGGTGAATCATGGGATTTCACCCAGACGCAGTCGATCATTCTCGCGTCGCTAAAGATCGGCGGCAGCGACCAAAAGGTGATGATGCAGGCGCCCAAAAACGGGTTGTTCTACGTCATTGACCGCAGCAACGGAAAGTTGATTTCAGCCAAGAATTTCGTGCCGGTGAACTGGACTTCGGGCGTCGACATGAAAACTGGCCGTCCGGTCGAAATACCCGGCGCGCGTTACGAAAAGGGTGTTTTCGTTGCCTCGCCGTCCGGACACGGCGCCCATAATTGGCAGCCGATGGCGTATAGCCCGCAGACCCAACTCGCCTATATTCCAGCACAGGTGATACCGTTGGCTTATGTCAGCGATAAACCTTTCGTTCCCCGTCCCGGCGGCTGGAACACCGGCGTCAATTTCGCAATCAACACATTGCCCGACGACAAGGCCGCGCTGAAGGCGGTGCGGGCGGTGCTTAAGGGCCATCTGATCGCCTGGAATCCAGTTCTGCAGAAAGAGGCATGGAGCGTCGATCTTGGCGGGCCTGGCAATGGCGGCGTTCTGGCGAGCGCCGGCGGGCTGGTGTTTGCAGGCAATGCCAAGGGCAAACTCGTTGCTTATGCGGCTGACACAGGCAAGGAACTCTGGTCGTTCGATGCCGGAATTGGTATCATCGCGCCGCCGATCACGTATGCGGTCAACGGCAAACAATATGTTGCCGTTATGGCGGGCTATGGCGGGAGCTATGGCCTTCCCGCAGCTTTCGCTGAACTGGCGGGACCGCGACCCAAAGGACGCCTGCTGGTCTTTGCGCTTGGCGCCAACACAGTCTATAAGGTCGAGCGGCCTGCGCCTGCGCCTGTCGTTCTGGTGGACGAGGTCTGGCCGGCTTCGGTGGCTGCCAAAGGGTCTGTTCTTTATGGTAACACCTGTTCAGTCTGCCACGGTGGAGCGGTTTCTTCGTCGGGTGTGTTACCCGACCTTCGCCGATCGCAAGCGCTCGCCGACAAAGAAACGTGGCAGACTATCGTCCATGACGGCGCTCTTAAAGACAACGGCATGGTTGGTTTCAGCAAATGGATGTCGCGCGAAGAGATCGAGTCGATCCGAGCTTATGTAGCTGAACGGTCACGCGTGCTCGCCAAGCAGGGGACTTAATGGGCAATCTGCCCGGGAGTGATCAGATGAATGTAACAACTACAGCGCCAGTCGTCGAAAGCGATTTCGAGATGTTGATCGGTGGCCATCTCGTCAAGGGCAGCCGCACCCTCGACGTGGTCGACCCGGCAACGGGCGAAGTCTTCGCCCACTGCGCCTGCGCTTCGCTCGAACAGCTCGACCAGGCCGTTGTCGCCGCCGCCGCCGCCTATCCCGCCTGGGCGGCAACCCCGATCGAACAGCGCCAGGCCAAGCTGATCGAGATGGCCGAAATCATCGAGGGCGAGCTCGAACCGCTTGCCCGGCTGCTGACCAGCGAACAGGGCAAGCCAATCGCCGATGCGCTTGCGGAAGTCGGCGGCGCGGCCTTTTTCTTGCGCCATTTTGCCGCCCAGACGCTACCGGTCGAGCTCATCGAGGACAGCGAATTGCGCCGCGTCGAACTTCACCGCTCACCGCTTGGCGTGGTCGCTGCGAT
This sequence comes from Novosphingobium sp., assembly GCA_031360905.1. Taxonomy (GTDB): domain Bacteria; phylum Pseudomonadota; class Alphaproteobacteria; order Sphingomonadales; family Sphingomonadaceae; genus Novosphingobium. Next base: position 5,286 of record JANMCD010000122.1, on the reverse strand, counting down.
TGTGCCGTGGAACTTCCCGCTGCTTACCGCGATTATCAAAGTCGGAGCAGCGCTGCTCACCGGCAACACGGTGGTGCTCAAGCCGGCACCGACCACACCTTTGACCGCGCTTCGTGTGGGCGCGTTGTTCGCCGATGTCGTTCCCGCCGGCGTACTCAATATCGTTACCGACAAGAACGACCTTGGCGAGGCGCTGACCAGCCATCCCCTGGTGCGGCGGGTCAGCTTTACCGGATCGACCGCGACGGGCAGCAAGGTGATGCGCTCGGCCTCAGAATCGCTGAAGCGGGTAACGCTCGAGCTTGGTGGCAATGATTCGGGAATCGTTCTCGAGGACTGCGATCCGGACACGGTATCGCCGCTCTTGTTCGACGCGGCGTTCATGAACAACGGCCAGGTCTGCGTCGCGCTCAAGCGGCTGTATGTCCATGAGAGTCAGTACGACGCGATCTGCGACAATCTTGCCGAGTCGGCGCGCGCCGCAGTTGTCGGTCCCGGCTTGCAGCAAGGCACGCAGCTGGGTCCGGTCCAGAACCGGGTGCAATACGACAAGCTCAAGTTGCTGATCGAAGAAACGCGCGCAGAAGCCACGATCGTCGCGGGCGGCGACTCTCCCGAGGGTCCTGGTTTCTTCATCAATCCGACAATCGTCCGCGATATTTCAGATGATTCGCGGCTGGTTTGCGAAGAACAGTTCGGCCCCGTACTCCCGGTAATGCGCTATTCCAACATCGACGAAGTGATCGCGCGCGCCAACAACACCAGTTTCGGCCTTGGCAACTCGGTCTGGTCGGCGAGCGATGCGAATGCAGGCGCGGTCGCCATGCGTCTCGACTCCGGCTCGGTCTGGATCAACAAGCATGGCGACGTGTCGCCCGACGTTCCTTTCGCCGGGGCGAAGATGTCGGGCATAGGCATCGAAATGGCCGAGCACGGGCTGATCGAATTTACCCAGGCCAAGGTCATCAACTATGCCAAATCGGTGAAAGTCGACGCGGGCTGATACTTGGTTGCAGGCACGCGCGGTAAGCGTTTCCCGGCACGTCCGGCGCGCGTGACACGTAATCGGACCGGAGACAGGTATCTCCATCGACGCGAGAGCTCGCTTTCTTGCGTCGCTTTTCCAGCGCCGCGATGGCAGCATAGTCTCCGCCTGCGCTTCGGCGATCGGTCGCACCAAAAATTCTGGGAAATCTGTTGATGTCCGAACCTTACGATCTCATTGTGCTCGGTTCCGGCCCCGGCGGCTATGTCGCGGCGATCCGCGCGGCGCAGCTTGGACTCAAGACCGCGATTGTCGAGCGTGAAAATCTGGGCGGCGTCTGCCTCAACTGGGGCTGCATTCCGACCAAGGCGCTGCTGCGGTCCGCCGAGGTTTTTAATCAGATGAAACACGCCAAGGATTACGGGCTTTCAGCAGACAATGTCTCCGCTGATCTTGATGCCATCGTCAAGCGCTCGCGCGGGGTGGCGGGGCAGCTTAACAAGGGCGTTACGGGCCTCATGAAGAAGAACAGGATCGACGTGCACATGGGGCAGGGCAAGCTCCTCGGCAGCGGCAGATTGTCGGTGGAGGCGGATGGCACGACGGCGGAACTCACCGCAAAGCACATCATCATCGCCACCGGCGCCCGCGCCCGCGAGCTGCCCAAAGCCAAAGCCGACGGCATTCGCATCTGGACCTATCGCCATGCGATGGTGCCACCAGAACTGCCGACCAAGCTGCTGGTTATCGGCTCGGGGGCAATTGGCATCGAATTCGCCAGCTTCTACAACGATCTCGGTGCTGAAGTGACGGTGGTCGAGATGATGGACCGGGTGGTGCCGGTGGAAGACGCCGATGTCTCCGCCTTTCTCGAAAAGGCGCTGAAGAAGCAGGGGATATCAGTCCTCACCTCGGCAAATGTCGGCGCACTGGAAGTAACCGGCAAGGGCGTAAAGGCCGCGATCACAACCAAGGTCGGCAAGGAAACCACGCACGAGTTCAGCCATGTTATCGTCGCGGTCGGCATCGTGCCGAATCTCGAGAACATAGGTCTGGAAGAGCTCAAGATTGAACCGGACAAGCGCAATCACATCAAGGTGGACGACTTCGGCCGCACCAATGTTCAGGGCGTCTGGGCCATCGGCGACTGCACCGACGGGCCCTGGCTGGCGCACAAGGCGAGCCATGAGGGCGTGACTGCCGCAGAGGCCATCGCGCAGGAACTGGGTAATGCCGGGATCCACCCCCATCCGCTCGACCGGCGCAATATCCCGGGTTGCACCTATTGCCACCCGCAAATCGCCAGCGTCGGACTGAGCGAGGCCACGGCGAAGGAGTTGGGTTACGAGGTCAAGGCCGGCACTTTTCCGTTCCTCGGCAATGGCAAGGCAATTGCGCTCGGCGAGGCGGAGGGGTTCGTCAAGACGGTGTTCGACGCCAGAACCGGCGAACTGCTCGGCGCGCACATGATCGGGGCGGAAGTCACCGAGCTGATCCAGGGCTATGTCATCGGCAAGACGCTTGAGACTACCGAAGCGGAGCTGATGCAGTCCATCTTCCCGCATCCGACGCTAAGCGAGATGATGCACGAATCGGTGCTCGCCGCCTATGGCCGGGCCGTTCATATCTGAAATTATGGCGGTCGATCCGGGCAAGGTTCAGCTGTTCAACTACCTTCGATTCCGGCCTGACGCAGAATATGCTCGAACACCGCGACATGCAGCGGTGCGTTGAATTCGCAGCCGACGACCTTACCCCGCTGCCAGCGGATGCTAGCGTCAAGGGCCTGGAGACCGGGGATGCGAATCCTAAGCGCCTGTCCCATGCGGGCGTCTTGCAGCCACGCGATCTGGAATCCTGCCTGAGAAAGATTCTCCAGCCGGACCAGTTTCCACGGACGCTGACCATGCCGCACTTCGCAGCGTAGTGCGACATTCGATCGGGAGGCTTTCTCGCCTTGGAATGCATCGGTCGGAAACTTGAAATCGTGCTTCATTTTCGCCCTCTTGTGAGCGAACCATTAGCGTCTGGCGGTTTCCAACAGGTTTACGCATGTAAGGGAATCATGGAGGTCGCGGCAAAACCCCGATCAGGCGGTCGCCTGCGCCGATTGCTCGCTCCGATCTGGCGGGCCGAGCAGAGCAGGCTCGAAAATCAGCGCGCAGATCAGCGTCCACACCAGCGAAATCATCAGGATTAGCCCCATGCTGGCAGTACCGGGATGGCTTGAGAACCACAGCGCGCCGAAGGCGCTGCCGGTCGCCAACGCGCTGAACAGCACTGCGCGGGCGAGGCTGGTCTGCAGCAGATCGCGCGCTCCGCGCCGCCAGGCCATGACGAAGTAGATGTGAAATGCCACGCCGACGCCGAACAGCAACGGAAAGGCGATGATATTGGCAAAGTTGAGCGGCTGGCCGATGATGACGCAGCTGCCCAGCGTTAAAAAGCCCGACAGCACCACCGGGGCGAGGGTAAAGGCAACCTCGCGGACATTGCGCAGCACCGCGAACAGCAGCAGGCTGACCATCAACAGCGCCAGCATTCCGGCCTGGATGAACGCGTGGGAAACCGTGCGGGCCGCTTCCTGCGTGGCGACAGGCAGCCCGGTGGCGTTTGGGGCTATCTTGCGCACCGCCGCAGTGAACCGCTCCAGCACCAGATTGTCGGCGCTATCGCCGCTCGGCACCAGCTGCACCAGCGCCCGGCCGTCGCGGGCCAGCCATTCGGCGGCGAATTCGGGCGGCAACGTCTCGCGGGTGATCGCACTGGCCTGGAGCGACAGGCGTAGCTTGTCGAGCGTGATCGTGAGCGGCGGCACCAGCATCGCCTCAACCCGTTGACGAGTTTGCGGCGGGGCCTGTGCCAGCCGGTCGAAGTCCGCCGCCAGCCGGCCTGCGGCAACACCGACCGGCCCGGACTTGGCCGTATTCAGCCGGCGCAATTCCTGCGCGGCTGCCTGGATTGCCGCAACAGTCGATGCATCATCGACCGGCGGCGCCAGCTCGAACGGGTTGATCGCGGCGTCGAGCAGCAGAGCGGCGTCTTCGATCAGCGGCAATTTGGCGGGCTGGTCCTGCGGCACAAAGCTGTCAAGGCTCAGCGCGTCGCGCACCTCGGGGAGCCGCGAAAGTCGCGCCGCCAGCCGGTTCGCCGCATCGGCATTCGGGGCGAGCACGGTGAGCGTGTTGGGGGTGCGCGCCGGATCGGCAATCAAATTAGCCAGCATCCGCATCGCCGGCGCGTCGGGATCGCGCAGGTTCAGCGGGTTGAAGTCGAAGCGCACCAGCGGCAGAGAGGCGATGCTGGCGAGCATGGCGATCACGAAGGCCCACAGCACCTTGCGCCGGTTGCGCTCCAGCCAACGGTCGAGCGGCGCCGCCGCCGCGAAGCCGACCCGGGCGCCGGGCGGAGGGGGATTCAGCACAATCAGCAGCGCCGGGAGTAGCGTGACATTGAGCACCAGCGCGATGACCATGCCGAAACCGGAAATCACGCCAAGCTCGGCAATGCCGATGTAGTCGGTCGGCAGGAAGGCGCCCAGCGCCAGGCAGATCGCCCCGGCGGCGAGCAGGATCGGGGCGCCGATCGCGGCGGCAGCCCGCTCCAGCGCCTCCCGCAGTCCCGCACCGGCCCAGCGCTCCTCATTGAACCGAATACTGATCTGAATGCCGAAATCGACGCCAAGCCCGACGAACAGCGGAATGAAGGCGACCGAAATCAGCGTCAGCGAACCCGCCGCCAGCAGTCCAACGGCCAGCGTGACGACCAGCCCGGCGATAATCGTCACGGCAATCGCCAGCACAATTCTGGCGGAGCGGGTGGCGAACCACAGGGTCAACAGCATCGCCGCTGCCATCAGCAGGCCAATCACGCCGATATTTTCCTTGATCGAGCCAAATTCCTCGTCGGCCAGCGGCACCTCGCCGGTAATGCCGAGGGTGAGGCCGTGCGCTTCATCGATCCCTAGCGCAGCGGCATGCTTACGCACCGCCGCGACTGACAGCCCCCCCGGCTGGAGATCACCGAACTCTAATATGGGCTGCGCAAGAATGACGCGGCGCAGCGGCGGAGCAAGATCTCCCTTCCCGGCGGAGAACAGCTGCTGCCATGAAAAGTAGGCTGGTTTTCCGGCAAGCTGTGCCGAAATCGCCTGGTGAAGTTTGGCGAGCGGTGCCTCCAGTCCCTCGATCGCGGAATCCTCGGTTTCAGCCGCCGCGCCGGTCGCTGCAGTTTCCAGCGCCTTGGCGATACCGCGCAGCGAAGGGTCGTAAGCCAGACTACCAAGCAGCGGCTGCGCCTCG
>JANMCD010000121.1:0-3004 GCA_031360905.1 Novosphingobium sp. | reverse complement strand
CGGCTGGCCGCGCTCGGCGTGCCGTTCAACGTGGATGGCGGCAGCCTCCACCTCACCCGCGAGGGGGGGCATTCCAAACGCCGCATCGTCCATGTCGACGACGCCACCGGTTGGGCGGTGCAGCAAGCGCTGGTCAAGGCGGCGGACGCCCACCCCAACATCACCCTGGCGCCGGGGCGCACTTGCATCGATCTGATCACCGGCAAGCATGAGCTGCGCTATTCGGGATCGGGCCGGGTCTGGGGGGTCTATGCGCTGAACGAGGCCACCGGGCGGGTCGAGGCGCACACCGCACGCGCCACCGTACTGGCGACCGGCGGGGCGGGTCGGTGCTACCTGTTCTCGACCGCACCGCGCGGGGCGACCGGCGACGGCATCGCCATGGCCTGGCGGGCGGGATCGCGGGTCGCCAATATGGAGATGATGCAGTTCCACCCGACCTGCCTCTATAATCTCGAGGTCAAGAATTTCCTGATCACCGAGGCGGTGCGCGGCGAGGGCGGCCAGCTCAAGATTCCGCCCGGCCATCCCGGCGAGGGCGAGCGCTTCATGCCGCGCTTCGACGAGCGGGCGGAACTTGCGCCCCGCGATATCGTCGCCCGCGCCATCGATCATGAGATCAAGCGGCTCGGACTCGACTATGTCCATCTCGACATCAGCCACCAGCCGGCCGACTTCGTGAAAGCGCATTTCCCGACAATTCACGAGAAGCTGCTGGGCCTGGGCATCGACATGACCACGGAGCCGATCCCGGTTGTTCCGGCGCAGCATTACACTTGCGGCGGCGTCATTATCGATCTCGCCGGGCGCACCGATTTGCCCGGGCTCTATGCCGCCGGCGAATGCAGCGAGAGCGGGCTGCACGGCGCCAATCGCCTCGCCTCCAATTCGCTGCTCGAATGCTTCGTCTTCGGCGAATCGGTGGCCTCCGACATTCTTGAGCGCTGGGACAGCTTCGAGGCCCCGCCGCCGGTCAGCGGCTGGGATGCGAGCCGGGTGACCAATTCCGACGAGGAAGTGGTGATCAAGCAGAACTGGACCGAGATCCGCCGTTTCATGTGGAACTATGTCGGCATCGTGCGCACAACCAAGCGGTTAGAGCGGGCGCAGCACCGGATTGAACTGCTGAGCGGCGAGGTCGCCGAATATTATGGCAGTTTTCGGGTTACGACCGATCTGATCGAACTGCGCAATCTGTTGCAAACCGCGGAACTGATCGTGCGTTCCGCACTCAAGCGCAAGGAGAGCCGGGGCCTGCATTATACGCTGGATTATCCGGGCCTTGCTGCTGAGGCCAGGGACACCGTTCTGGTGCCTTGAAGCGACACGCCGGGAACGGTGGCGACATCGCGCGATTGGCAGGAGTGGAGGGACTCGAACCCACGGCCCTCGGTTTTGGAGACCGATGCTCTACCAACTGAGCTACACTCCTGCGGGCGCGGGTGCCTCTAGAAGGTGAGAAGGGCGATGGCAAGGCTGTCCGCGCCGCGCAAGCTTGGGTCCGTCGATCAGGGTTTTGCCGGAGGGGTCTATTTTTGCTATATTCGTCAGCGTGCATAGCCCCCATTCATCAGCCATTATCGATCCGCAACTGCTGCTGCTCGCCTATCGCGGCGGCATCTTCCCGATGGCCGACAGCCGCGACGATCCGGAAATCTTCTGGGTAGAGCCCCGCCGCCGCGCGATCCTGCCGCTGGGCGGGTTGCACTGCTCGCACTCGCTGGCGCGAACGCTGCGGCGCGGGCGCTTCCGGGTGACCTGCAACGCCGACTTCGCCCAAGTGATGCAGGCGTGCGCCGGGGCGCGACGCACCGGCACCGGGGAGAGCTGGATCAGCCGCCGGATCGAGGCGAGCTACATCCGGCTGCACGAGCTCGGCTTCGCCCATTCGGTCGAATGCTGGGACGGCGATGAGCTTGCCGGCGGACTTTACGGGGTCGGTTTCGACCGGGTGTTCTGCGGCGAGAGCATGTTCAGCCGGGCGACCGATGCCTCGAAAGTCGCGCTGGCCTGGCTGGTTATAACGCTCCGGCGCTCAGGGGCGACGCTGCTGGATTGCCAGTTCATCACGCCGCATCTCGCCTCGTTGGGCGCGGTGGAGATCAGCCAGACCCGCTACCTCGCGCTGTTGCAGGCAGCGCAAGCGCCTCAGACCGGGTCCGCCGCCGATGCAGGTGCCGCCGAGGGCGATGGTGAAGGCGAAGGTGACGGCGAAGGCGAAGCGGAGAGCCTTGGCGCTGCGCTGGCACTGCCGGCAGGCTTCGCCGCGCTGCTGGCGGAGGCGGCGTCCTCTTCCTCGCCGGGGAACTTCATCGCGCAGTCCTTGACCCAGACGTCATAGACCGGGTGTTCGACGACGCTGAGCGAGGGTGAGTTTTTGAACATCCAGCCCGAAAACACCGTGCGCCAGGCCGCCCGCTCGCTGGGATTGGCCCGCTCCTCGACGTACACCTGAACGAATGCGCCGGTTTCGGGCGGTTTTTCCCAGGGCAAGGTGCGCTCGCAGGTCGCGACGCGGACGACGACATTGCCGAACCGGCGCGATTCGCCGGACTTCATCACCATATCCTGGATGAGGTTGTTGCGCTTGTTAAGCAGGCCGATCGTCGCCACCCGGTCTTTCACCGGCGTGCCGAACTGGTTCTCTACTGCGGACGGAAGCATGCCGCCGGACTTGGCGACCGCCTGCGGAACGTCAGTCGCCCTCGCCCGGTCCTGGTCCACCGCATCGGGCTCGCCGGAGCATCCGCCCAGCGCCAGCGTCAGCGCTGCGAGGGCGAGCGCCCGCCTCATGCGTCAGGCGTCCGGCGAGGTCATCAGCTTGTCACCATCCGGCGACCATGCTTCATAGTCGCCGGTCGCGGGCGCCCGCTTGCCGCCGCGCTCCAGCGCGCCCTGGGGGCGATAGGCCTGCCCGGTGCCGGTGGCGTTGGGCGTATAGTCGACCTCCCAGATACGCGCTGGCGGGAGATGGCTTTCGGGCACGCCATCGTAAGAATTGTGC
>JANMCD010000094.1:0-13496 GCA_031360905.1 Novosphingobium sp. | reverse complement strand
TCGGCGCGAAAGGAACTTGCCGATGAGCTCGGCGTGCATGCAGGCGCGGATGGGTCGGCCGAGCAAAATATTGCGCTCCATCGCGCCGTGATGGACAAGCTCGCCGCCAATGGCGGGGTGGTGCCCGACAGCCTGCGCCAGTGAGCCAGCTTCGATGCTGAGTTACTCCGCGAAGGGTCGGAGGGTGGCAGCGGCTTCCGGCTGCAACACTATCCCCTCGGATGCGCGAACTGGCAATCAAGCCTGGTCTCGATCGAAAGCTTTATATTGCAGCGTCTTGCCGGATCGGTTGGCTGGGGCGGCCTCGCCGCAGCCGGTGGTTGAGCGCATAAACCGCCATCGCCCAGGCCGAGCCGACGCACCAGCCGGCGATCACGTCGGAGGGCCAATGCACCCCGAGAAACACCCGGCTGCAACCGATCAGCACCACCAGCAGCGTGGCGATCGCCATCAGAAACACCCGCACCGCCCGGAGCGGCTGGGTCTCGGCCAGCATGATCGCCAGCGTCAGATAAGCCGCCGCCGCGCTCATCGCGTGGCCGCTGGGGAAGCTGGCGTTGAATGTCTCGGCGAGATGCGGCACCAGCACCGGCCGGGCACGGTGGAACAGCGATTTCAGCCACAGGTTGAGCAGCGAGCTGCCGGCGAAGGACACCACCAGCCACACCGCTTCGCGGCCCCGCCCCCGCAGCACCAGGAAGATCGTCCCGGCCAGCCCGATCAGCCACAACAGGGTGAAGCCGCCCAGCGCACTGATATCGATCGCGCCTTGCAGCAACCACGGCGGGCCGACCGGCAGTGCGGGATTATCCGCCCGCCGCAGCGCCATGAGGATCGCGGCGTCGAAGCCGAAGCTCTCCCCCTCCAGCAGTTCGCTCGCCAGATAGGCCGCTAGCCACAGGGCCGAGAGAGTGAACAAGCCGATCACCGGCCACAGATTGCGCGCGGCCGCCTTGGTGGCCTGGACGGCCGGAGTGGGGGTTGGGCCGTGCAGCATCGGACAACTCGGCGTGTAACCGAAAGTAGCCGCACGGCAAGCGCGCACGTTGCCGCCGCCCTCACCGCGCATTTTGTTATGGCGGTTGGGTGGCGCATGGTAAGATACCCGAGTCGAGAGCGGTGACCTCCACGGAGGCCCGCAATGGCTGCTCAGACTTCTTACACGTTTTACGGCGTGGTCGAGGATGGCTTCGTCTTTAACGGCACCTCCTACTACCCGGAGCCAGCCGGCTATACGGCCGGGCAAAAGATCACCGGCAGCCTGACGCTCACCGGCTCGGTTGCCGCGACCTGGATCAGCCTGCCGGAAGATGCGCGCTTTTTAGGGATTGCGACTGACCTCGCGCAGGCGGAGGTGAACTTCTTCTTTCCCCAGGCTAGTTCCGGCGACTGGACCGAGGCGTATCTCACATCGAACCTGAGCCTCGGATCGACCGACGACCAGCGGCCGCTCGAGGATTTTCGGGCCACCTTGGCCAACGAGTTTTTCGTGACGAAGCTGCTGCTCGATCAGCTCGGTTTTGGCGGAGCGTGGTTGACCTACGATGATAGCCAGCCGGCGATCGTCTCGGGCGCATGGGTGCCCGCCGGCGTGACCCCAAACCTCGTCTACGGAACCCGCGAGGCGGATATTCTTCGGCCGTCCGCTTCCTTGTCGCTGGTCTGGGGCGGCAGGGGCGAGGATGACATTCGCGTCAGGAGCGGCGAGGCGTTCGTCTGGGGCGGCGAAGGCGACGATACCATCCGGGGCAATGCCGGCCGCGACTTCATCTGGGGCGGGATCGGCGACGACATCATCAACGGAAAAGGCGGAGACGATTTTCTCAACGGACAATTCGGCGATGATGTCATCGATGGCGGCAGCGGCAACGACCGGATATGGGGGGGGCCGGGGTTCGACCTGATCCGGGGCGGTAGCGGCGATGACATTCTCGACGGTGGTGGCGGGCTCGACACGGTGCTCGGCGGCGCCGGGAATGACTTCATCGTATCGGGCCACGGCAACATTGACGAAAGCTACGAGCTTGAGCGCTCGATCAGCAAGGGTGGCTCGGGTGATGACATCATCTTGGCGGCCAACGACGCCATCCTGACCGGCGGGAGCGGAGCCGATACCTTCGTCCTCGGGCTCGTGCGCTTTATCGGGGACCCGGGCTTTCTCAACGGGCTGAACGTCACCGACTTCCAGCCGGGGGTCGATCGCCTGTCGATCATCGCTGGTGAGAGTGGCCGCTATGATACCTTTGAGGAGATCATCGCTGCGGGTGTGCAAGTTGGCAGCGATGTGGTGTTCAACTTCTTCCCCGAACTCACTGACGATCTGCCGTCGCTGGTGCTCGAAGAGGTGCAATTGAGCCGCCTTTCTCCCGGCGACTTCATTTTTGGCGACTTCCTCATTTAAGCCTTAGAGCTCAACCGGCCCCGACGTGGAAGGTATCAGATGCACAACGCGCTCGAAGCCTATGCCGAGACAACGAACTGACCGATTTCGATCCGTTCAAGGCTGCCTATGCCACCCTTGGGTCCAAGCTGCGGCCATTGGTATTCGAACTCGGTTTTTTGCCGAATTAGTCGGCGCTACCGCTACACCGAACCCGGCGAGCGAATCTACAAAATCACCGATTGGGCCCTGAAGAATTTTAAGGCGTATCCCCCAAGCAACGTGCATCGTTCCCGACGTCTCCGCTTGCCCCGCCTCCGTATGCCCCGTATATCCCAACCCGCCATGAACCCCCCCGTTCACACCAAGACTTTCAAGGTCGGCAACAGCGTCGCCGTGCGCTTGCCGAAGGGGTTTGCCATTCCCGCCGGGGCGGAGGTGGAGCTGTCGCGAAACGGGAACCGAGTGACTATGCAGCTTTCCACCGATCCGGCAGAAGCCAAGCGCCGCTGGCTGGCGGCACTCGATGCGCTGGCAAAGCTGCCCAAGCCGGGTGAGATTGAAAAGCGCGAGCCTATCGCCTTTCCCGACCGGCCTGGGCTCTGACGCTTGGCGGCGCTGCTCGATACCGACATCGTGATCCACTTGCGCGACGGGGACGGCTAGACGCGCACGCAGGCACGCAATCTCGATCCGCCGCTGTTCCTTTCGGCAATAGGCCGGATCGAACTGGAAAACGGTGTGTGGCGCGATCCGCGAATGAGCGCATCGCGTCGCGCGGCGCTCGACGCCCTGTTACCGCAATTCGAAGTACTGGATTTCGGTTCCGACGAAATCGAAGCCTATGCGGCGATTCTGGCCAAGGCAGGTTTTTCCAAGCGCAAAATAGCGGACCGAATGACCGCAGCGTCGGCCTTGGCGCAGAATTTACCGCTGGTGACGTTGAACGGCAGGGACTTTCGCGATGTCTCCGGGCTGTCGTTGATTGCGTGGGAGCGGCCGGAGGACGGATAAAAGGATCGGGATCGTGAGGGGACCGTTCGCCCTGAACATGTCGGAGAGTGGCCGGCGCATCTGCGCGTAATTGACCTTAGCGCAGGTTGCGAGCACCCGGCCACCCTGCGCGCGGTCCTCTCCTCGCGCCGGGGGGATTTAAGCTGCTTCTTCGGTCTTGTCGCCCTTGAGCACACGGATCGGTTCCTTGCGGCCTTCGACGACGTCGCCATCGACCACGATCTCGGCGATGCCATCCTCGGTCGGCAGGTCGAACATGGTATCGAGCAGAATGCCCTCGACGATCGAACGCAGTCCGCGCGCGCCGGTCTTGCGGTCGATGGCTTTCCGGGCGATGGTTTCCAGCGCATCCGCGGTGAAGGTCAACGTCACATCCTCAAGGTCGAAAAGCTTCTGGAACTGCTTGACCAGCGCATTTTTCGGCTGGCTCAGGATCTTGACCAGCGCTTCGATATCGAGGTCTTCCAGCGTCGCGATCACCGGCAAGCGGCCGACGAATTCGGGGATCAGGCCGAATTTGAGCAGGTCTTCCGGCTCGGCCTTTTGCAGCAGTTCGCCGACCCGGCGCTTGTCGGGATCGGCGACATGCGCGCCGAAGCCGATCGAGCGCTTCTGCAGGCGGTCGGCGATGATCTTTTCGAGGCCGGAAAAAGCCCCGCCGCAGATGAACAGGATGTTGGTGGTGTCGACCTGGAGGAATTCCTGCTGCGGATGTTTGCGCCCGCCCTGCGGGGGAACCGAAGCGGTAGTGCCTTCCATCAGCTTGAGCAGCGCCTGCTGCACGCCTTCGCCCGACACATCGCGGGTGATCGAGGGATTTTCCGCCTTGCGGCTGATCTTGTCGATCTCGTCGATGTAGACGATGCCATGCTGCGCCTTCTCGACATTGTAATCCGACGACTGCAGCAGTTTGAGGATGATGTTTTCCACATCTTCGCCGACATAGCCGGCCTCGGTCAGCGTTGTCGCGTCGGCCATGGTGAAGGGCACATCGAACGTCTTGGCCAGCGTCTGCGCGAGCAGGGTCTTGCCCGAGCCGGTCGGGCCGACCAGCAGGATATTCGATTTCGACAGCTCGACCTCGCCGCCCTTGCCGCTGTGCTTCAGTCGTTTGTAGTGGTTGTGCACCGCCACCGAAAGCACCCGCTTGGCGCGGTCCTGGCCGATGACATAGTCGTTGAGAGTCGCGAAAATGTCACGCGGGCTTGGTACGCCGCCATCCTTCTTGCCGGCGATGCCGGCCTTGGTTTCCTCGCGGATGATGTCGTTGCACAGCTCGACGCATTCATCGCAGATGAACACGGTGGGGCCGGCGATGAGCTTGCGCACCTCGTGCTGCGACTTCCCGCAGAAGCTGCAGTAGAGGGTGCTCTTGGCGTCTGAACCGCTCAGTTTCGTCATGCTTTATCCTATATGCCCTCGCGGGGGCCGACTCGCCAAGCTTAGCCTTGCGAGCGCATTTATCAATCCTGCCTATAGCTTGCGAAGCTTGCGAGGGGCTGAAGTGCCAAGGTTAAGGTTTCCCGCCCGGTCATCATTAAGGCGACCGGCCTAATCCTTTGCCGTGCCCTCGCCCACCTTGTCCGATTCGGGGCGGCTTTCAAATACTTTGTCGACGATGCCGAATTTCAACGCTTCGCCCGCCTCGAGGAAGGTGTCGCGGTCCATCGACTTCTCGATCTGGGTAAGGCTCTGGCCGGTGTATTTTACGAAAAGATCGTTCATCCGGGCGCGAATGCGCAATATCTCACGCGCCTGAATTTCGATGTCGGATGCCATGCCGCGCGCACCGCCGGAAGGCTGGTGGACCATGATTCGCGCATTCGGCAGAGCGATGCGCATGCCGGGCTCGCCCGCGGCGAGCAGAAAGCTGCCCATCGACGCGGCCTGGCCGATGCAGACGGTCGAGACGCGCGGACGGATATATTGCATGGTGTCATGGATCGCCATGCCGGCCGTCACCACCCCGCCCGGCGAGTTGATGTACATCGAGATGTCCTTCGACGGGTTCTCGGATTCGAGGAACAGCAGCTGGGCGACGATCAAAGAAGCCATATAGTCTTCGACCTCGCCGGTGATGAAGACGATACGCTCGCGCAGCAAGCGGGAAAATATGTCGAAGCTGCGCTCGCCGCGGCTGGTCTGTTCGACGACCATCGGCACCAGCGCGCCGGTGAGGGGGTCGTGCGAAAACTTGCCTTGGGCACTGTTGTGGCCGAACAGATCGATCATGGGAATCCTCTTGCGATGGTCCGCCTATGTCGCGTGCGGCGGAGCGATGTTCAAGGGCGTTTACCTTTGCGGCCCCGTGCTTGTCCCCGGCAGCGCTCGAATGCGCGCCGGGCGCACCGCCTTCAACCTCTGATCGCGACCTGCTTCAGCCCTTGACGGCGGGTTTCCTTGCAGCGGGCTTTTTCGCCGGGGCCGGGACCGCTGAAGCGGCGGCTTCAGCCTTGGGAGCAGCGGCTTTCTTTGCCGACGCAGGCTTGGCTGGCTTGTCGCCGGCGGGGACGACTTTGGCCTTCTTGGCCGCGGGCTTCTTCGCCGACTTGACCTCGACCGGAGCGGGCTCGGCCTCGACCGTTTTGGCGGCGGGTTTGACTGCTGCGGGCTTTTTCACGGCCAATTTTTTCGCCGGCATGGCGTCGTGGCCGTCCCCGTGGTCATGTCCGCAATCAGGGCCGTGCACATGGCCGCCGCCAACGCTGACGCCTTCCTCGGACTCGATTGCCTCTTGCAACGCCTCGCGGGTCACCTCACGCTCGGTGACTTCGGCCTTGCCGAACAGGAAATCGACGACCTTGTCTTCATACAGCGGCGCGCGCAGCTGGGCGGCGGCCATGGGATCGGACTGGATATATTCGGCGAAGCGCTGCCGGTCCTCGGGGCGGTATTGCTGCGATGCCTGGGTGACCAGCATCGACATTTCCTGATTGCTCACTTCGACCGCGTTAGCCTGGCCGATTTCCGACAGCAGCAGGCCCAGCCGCACCCGGCGCACGGCGATGCCGTGGTAATCGTCCTTCTCTGCCTCGATCTCTTTCTGCGCGGCCTCGGGATCTTCCTCGCGGCTCGCCTCATTCTCGAGCTGAGCCCAGATCTGCTGGAACTCCGCCTCGACCATCGAGGGCGGCACGTCGAAATCATGTCCGGCGGCGAGCTGATCGAGCAGCGCCCGCTTCATCTGCGTGCGGGTGAGGCCGGCACGCTCCTGCTCCAGCTGACCGCGCATCAGACCCCGCAGCTGCTCAAGATTCTGCAGGCCAAGGTTTTTGGCGAAATCCTCGTCGATCGCTGTCTCCCCCGCCTCTTTCACGGAATGAACCGTGACGTCGAAGGTGGCGACCTGGCCCTTGAGCGGCTTGGCCGGATAATCTTCCGGGAACGTAACGGTGAGCTGGCGCTCCTCGCCCGCCTTGACGCCGACTAGCTGGTCCTCGAAGCCCGGAATCAAGCGGCCCGCGCCGAGCTCGATGGCCTGATCCTTGGCCGACCCGCCCTCGAACGGCTCACCCCTGAGCTTGCCGACAAAATCGCAGACCACCTGGTCGCCGTTCTCGGCCTTCTTGCCCTTCTTGGCGTCCGTGAAGCTCTTCTGTCCGGCGGCGATGCGCGCCACGGCCTCGTCGACTTCGGCCTCGCTGACCGGCACCACCAGCTTGTCCAGCTTGAGCCCGTCGAGCGAGGGCGCGGCGACCTGGGGCAGCACTTCGAGGCTCACCGACAGCTCGGCGTCCATGCCCTGCTCGTAGCCGTCTTCCAGCTTCACTTCCGGTTGCATCGCCGGGCGCAGTTTCTGCTCGGCAACGAGCTTGTCCATCGCCTCGCGAATCGTCGTGCTCAGCGCTTCCTGATGGAGCGCCGGGCCGTGCATCTTCTTGACCAGATTGGCCGGCACCTTGCCCGGACGGAATCCCGGCATGCGGACCTGCGGCGCCATCCGCTTGACCTCGCCCTCGATTCGCTCGGCGATATCGCTGGCGAGGATTTTCACCGAATAGGCGCGCCTCAGACCATCATTGGTGGTTTCGACAATTTGCATGACCGGAAAATGCCTTTTTTCATACGCCGCTGCGCATCGCCCGCGAGAGACGTCTGCGCAAAACTGGTGCGGGCGAAGGGATTCGAACCCCCACATCTTACGATACTGGTACCTAAAACCAGCGCGTCTACCAGTTCCGCCACGCCCGCGGGGAGACGAAGCCCGAAAAATATCAGGAACGCGCCATTAGTGGCAGCGCGGCAAAAGGGCAAGCGTCAGCGCGCCGTTTCGTTGTCCGCCGGCCGCGAAGCCTTCAGAGCAAGCCGAGCAGCCGGCTAATCCGGGCCAGCAGGCCCAGATTGTCCTCGCCGCCAGGGCGAATTTGCGCCGCTGCCGGCTTCGGACACTCCAGGCAATAGGCCTGAACGCCAGAACGGCCGAGAAGTTGCTCGGCGCCGGCCAGCGCCTGGCCGATCGCCGCCCGCTGCTGCGCCGCGACCAGCCCGGCCCAGTCGCGCGCCTCGGCGGGAAGCGCGCTTTCATCGTCGCCGGAGAGCTTGTCCAGCAGCATGGCGTAGGGATCGGTCCCTGCGCCCAGATAGAACGGATGCCAGCCGCCCGGCTCCAGCTTGGCCGCCTGCGCGGCATAGGCGAGCGCCGCGTCGAGCCCGCCGAACTGGTCGACCAGCCCGTTCTGGCGCGCGGTGCCGCCGTCCCACACCCGGCCCTGGGCGATGGCGTCGACCTGCTGCGGACTGCGGCCGCGCGCCTGACCGACCAGGCCGAGGAATTGCGCGTAGCTGTGTTCGACATTGGACTGGAGCATGGCCGAGACTTGCGGCGACAGCCCGCCGATCGGATCGGGCTGGCCGGACAGCGGGGTGGTCTGTACGCCGTCGGAGGTGATGCCGATCTCGCCCAGCGCGCGCTCGAAGCTGGGGACTATGGCAAACACGCCGATCGAGCCGGTGACCGTGCCCGGCTCGGCGAATATCCGGCTTGCCGGGGTCGATACCCAATAGCCGCCGCTAGCTGCGAGATTGGCCATCGACACCACGACCGGAATGCCCTTGGCCTTGTGCCGCAAAATCGCGCTGCGGATCTGTTCGGAGGCAAAGATCGAACCGCCTGGCGAATCGACGCGGACCACCAGCGCGGCAAGTTCTTCATCCAGCGCTTCGTCGAGCAATTTTTCGATCCGGTCGCCGCCTGCGGTTCCCGGCCCGGCGTCGCCGTCGACGATCTCGCCGGCAATGGTGACCACACCGATCTTTTTTCCGGGCTTGGCGAGAGGGTTGGCGGCGGTCCAGGTCTTGAGACGGGTATGGGCAAAGCCGCCGGGCCGTTCGTCGCGGGTATCCTTGCCGGCTATCGCGGCAACCCGCTGCCCGAAGGCGACATTATCGCCAAGCCGATCGACCAGACCCGCCTGCATCGCCGCCTTGGCGGCATCCCCCCCAGCCGCCGCGATCCAGGCTGCCGGATCGCCAGTGACCAGCGCGATATTGGCCTTGGGCCGCGCCCGGGCGACGTCGGCCCGCCAACTGTCCCACAACTCGCCATAGAGCGCGGTGCCCGCCTCGCGGGATTCGGGCGAGAGATCGTTGCGCAGATAGGGTTCGACCGCGCTCTTGTAAGTCCCGACGCGGAAGACATGCGCCGTGATCTTGAGCTTCTCGAGCAGCCTGCCGTAGAACAGCGACTTGCCGCCCGGTCCGAGCACGAATGCACCACCCATCGGATCGAGCCAGACTTCGCTGGAATGCGCCGCCAGCAACAGTGCATCATCGCTGTACAGCCGGGCAAAGGTCAGCACCGGCTTCTTTGCCGCCCGCGCCTGATCGAGCGCCGCGCCGATCTCCTGCATGCTGACCAGTCCGCCGCCGGTAAATTTAGACAGATCGAGTACGACCGCCTTGATGCGATCGTCTTTCGCCGCACCGCGCACCGCTTCGACGATGTCGCGTGCGCGGTATTCCTTGGTGGGGACGCTTTGCGAAACCAGGACTTGCCACGGGTCGAGGACATGCGGCTCTTCGACCACCGCGCCATCCAGCTTGAGCAGCAGCGCCCCCTCGCGCACCGCAGCCGCGCTTGGCCGGACGGCCAGCGCGGCATAGATCAGCGCGAAGAACAGCAGCAGGAACAGCAGCGCCAACCCGTCCTTGACCGCGACCAGCCAGCGCCAGACCCTGCGTGCGAATGCCATGAATGTACCTTCCTCGAACTGCCGCCCATGTAGGCGCAGTGGACAGTTTGGCAAAGTGGCTTGAGTGAAGGCACGCTGGCGGTTAAGGCGCTGGCTTCAATGACATCGCTGACGCCCTCGACCCCCGCCAAGGAACTGGCGGGCCGCTATCCTGCCGGCACTGCCGCCTTTCCGCACCGCGGCCTGCTGGGAATTGCCGACATTGCCCCGCACGAAATTATGTTCCTGCTTGATGAGGCGGAACAATGGGTCGAGCTTAACCGCCAGCCGCAAAAGCGCGACAACCGGCTCGCCGGCCTCACCATCATCAACGCCTTTTTCGAGAACTCGACCCGCACCCGGCTCTCCTTCGAGATCGCCGGCAAACGGCTGGGCGCGGACGTGGTCAACATGAACGCGGCGCAATCCTCGGTGAAGAAGGGCGAAACGCTGATCGACACGGCGGTGACGCTCAACGCCATGCGCGCTGACGCCATTGTCATCCGCCATGCCAGCTCCGGCGCGGTCCAGCTCATTGCTGGCAAAGTCGACTGCCCGGTGATCAATGCCGGCGACGGAAGCCACGAACACCCGACCCAGGCGCTGCTCGACGCGCTGACCATCCGCCGCGCCTTCCGGGACCGCCCCCGCAGCGAGATCGCCGGGCTGACGGTGACCATCTGCGGCGACATCCTGCACAGCCGGGTGGCGCGTTCGAACATGTTGTGCCTGACCGCGCTTGGCGCCGAGGTGCGCGTCTGTGCGCCGCCGGCGCTGATGCCCGAGGGGATCGAGGCGATGCGCGTCACTGCGTTTCACGATTTCGACGCGGCGCTGGCCGGAGCCGACGTGGTGATGATGCTGCGCCTGCAGCAGGAGCGCATGGAAGGGCAGTTTGTCCCCTCCCCGCGCGAGTTCCGCTACCTTTACGGGCTGACGCTTGAAAGGCTGGCCAAGGCCAGGCCCGATGCGCTGGTGATGCACCCCGGCCCGATGAACCGCGGGGTCGAAATCGACAGCGACGTTGCCGATCTTGCCGGGCGTTCGGCGATCACCCGCCAGGTCGAAATGGGCGTCGCCATCCGCATGGCCTGCCTCGACGTGCTGACCCGCAGGCAGCGCGGCGCCGAAGGCCGGGCATGAGCACGCCCGCGCCGCTGACGATCACCAACGGATTGCTGGGCCTGCCCGGAGGCGCGCCGCGAAAGGGCGCGGTCCGCTGTGACACCGGGCGGATTGCCGCGCTGGGCGATGTCGCGGCGTTGCCCGGTGATACGGTGGTCGACGCCAAAGGCGCGCTGATCGCGCCGGGCCTGATCGACTTCGGGGTTTTTGCCATCGACAAGCCGGCGTTCCATTTTGGCGGGATCACCCGGGCGGCGCTGATGCCGGATCAGGCGCCGGTACTCGATCATCCGTCGACCGTGCGATACGCCGCCCAGTCGGGTAAGCCGGACCTCTGGGTCCACCCGCTGGCTGCCGCGACGCGGGGGCTGAAGGGCGTTGAACTCGCCGAGATTGCGATGATGCGCGACGCGGGCGCGCGGGCGGTGGCGACCGGGCGCACATGGATCGCCGATTCAGGGACGATGCTGCGGTTGCTGCGCTATGCGGGCATGCTCGGGCTGGTGGTGGTTGCCCATAGCGAAGATGCCGGGCTGGTCGGCAACGCTGTCGCCACGGCAGGCGAGATGGCGACCCGGCTCGGGCTGCCCTCGGCCCCCGCCGAAGCCGAGGCGCTGGCGGTGGCGCGCGACATCGCGCTGACCGAAATCGCCGGGGCGCGGCTGCATCTGCGCCAAGTAACAACCGCCGGCGCGCTTGCGCTGGTGCGCGCGGCCAAGGCGCGGGGCGTGGCGGTAACGGCGGGAGTAACCCCGGCTCATTTCATGCTGTCCGACCTGGCGATCGGCGATTTTCGCACCTTTGCGCGCCTATCGCCGCCGCTGCGGGCCGAAAGCGACCGTCAGGCGGTGCTTGCTGCGCTGGCCGACGGAACCATCGATGTCATCGCCTCGGGTCACGATCCGCGCGGGCCGGAGGACAAGCGCCTGCCTTTCGCCGATGCCGAGCCCGGCATGGCCGGCGCTGAAACCTTGCTGCCGCTCACGCTCACTCTGGTGCGGGACGGGGTGATCGACATGGCCCGCGCTTTCCAGCTGCTCGCCGCCAATCCAGCGGCGCTGCTGGGCGTCGATGCCGGCGTGCTGGCGCAAGGCATGCAGGCCGATCTGGCCCTGATCGACCCCGAGCGGCCATGGATCGTCGATTCGGACAAAATGGCGGCCAGCGCCGGCAATACTCCGTTCGACAAGCAGCCCGTGCAAGGACGGGTCAGCGCGCTTTACAAGGGCGGCGCCAGCATCGGATAAACCCAGGCGGGCGTGCGATTTTACCGCCGCCGGGCCAAAGCCGAACCTGAGCCGGCGTGCGCCAGCGCGGATTGCGCGCCGGCTGGCGCCCGGGTCGCAGCATAGGCGAAGCAGGCCCCGCCGCGGCGCTTGACCGATGCGCAAGTTCCTGCAGCAGTTCCGGCATCGAAGCCGGCTGCGGCCACGCGCCAGTAGTTCTTGCCGTCGACCACCGCTGGAGTGATCACCATGCGATGGCCGCGCAGATTGGGATTGCGGGCGACCAGCAGATCCCAACCCCGGCGCGCGCTTTGCGGGCTGGAGAACGAGCCCAGCTGGACCAGATGCGAGCCCTTGTTGTCGGCAAGCTGCGGTGCGGCGCCAGCCGGCTTGGCTGCCGGCAAGGCAACGCGAACCGTACGAGCCGGGCGCTGCCGGCCCTGGACCGGCACTGCGGCCCGGGGGGCCGCAGACGGCGCTGTAAAGGCATTGGCGAAGGTGTTTTGCACCACGGGCACTGCCTCCGCTGCGGTCGCCACGAAGGGGGGTGCCGAAGCCGGCATGGGCGCCTCGGCAACCGCAGGCAGTTCGGTGTTGGCGGCCAATTGTGTCGGTACCGGCGATGCCGCTTGCGCGGCAAGCCGTTCAACGGCAGGCGAACTGGCCAGCGCCAGCTGCGCCGGTTGGCCCGGATCGCTGCGCACTGGCGCGCCGAGCAGTCCGGCGACACGCTGCTGGTAATCTTGCGGCTTGGCCCGCAGCGCCCAGTCGCTGATGCGCTCATCGACCTGGTCGGCGGGAACATCCTGCGCCATCATCGTGCGCGCCTCGCGCCAGCGGCCATCCAGTGCATAGGCGTAGGCCAGGTTCTGACGAAGCTTCGGTGTGTTATCCCCGGCGCGCAGGGCATCGGCAAGCAGGGCGACGCCGCGGTTGCTGTCGCCGGCCAGAGCCAGGGCGAGGCCCATATCGCACACCGGAATGCTGTCGCGCTGCTGCTCGAGGATTGCCAGGGCTTCACGACCATGGCCGGCACCAATCTTGGCGAGCGCCAGGCTGAGTGCGGTTCGCGGGCTGGCGTCACCGAGTCTGATGCCATCCTCGAATGCGGTGGTGGCGGAATCGAAGCGGCCCTCGGCAAGATAGGCAAGGCCGAGCTGGGTGCGCAGCGCGGCGCTTTGCGGATCTTTGGCAACGGATTTTTCGGCGCGGGCGACATTACGCTCGCTGTCACGCTTGGACTTTGCGACTTCGCCGGAAGGCGTCGCATCGGCGCGCGACAAATGAATGCCGCCGGCGCAGCCGGACAGGACAAAGGCTGCAATTGCGCCGGCAGCAGCGAAACGCAGGGCTTTGGGGCGTGAGCGGTGTAAGGTCATGGTTAGTCCCCTTTGCGAAAATCAGCGACGTTTTGCGGCTTCTGCCGCCAACGCAGCGACATCGGGTAGTTCGGCGATCAGGCGGTCGAGTGCCTCGGTAAGGATCTGCTGGGCGCTGCGGTTATCCAGGGTGCAGGCCAGTCGCAGCTTGAGATGGCGTTCTGCGTCGAGGCGCAGGGTGAAGGCGGCGCTGCGTCCGTCG
>JANMCD010000070.1:0-4315 GCA_031360905.1 Novosphingobium sp. | reverse complement strand
TTCGCGCTCGCCCGCCACGCGCATCAATTGCGCGCGGCTTACCTCGCTTTCGCGGGCGGCGATCAGGGGATCCTGCCGGCGTTTGGCGAAGAATGGGAGATCGATGCTCACGGTGACCGAGACCATGTCGCCATAGGCCGGATCGCGGCGGCCGTAAGACGTGCCAACCCGCCAGTCGGGCCGCTTGTCCGCGCGGGCGAGCGCGATGTTCGCGTCTGCGGCGCGTGTCTCGGCATCGAGCGCCTGCAGGCGTGGCAGCGTGACCAGCCCCGACCGGAAGCCGGCACCATCCACCTCGAGAACAGGCGGGTCGCCGGCAACGTCCGTCCCCGGTTCGCCAGTCAGGCGTGCAAGCCTGGCCCGCGCCTTGGCGACCTCGGCCGTGAGTTCGCTGCGGCGGTCGTTGACGACAGCGCGCAATTGCTCGGGCTCGAGAGCCTGCGAGGGCCGTGCCGAACCCGATGCCAACCGCGCCGCGACAGTCGATTGCAGATCGCCGAGGCTTTCGTCGAGCCGCTGAAGCTGTGCGAGCCGCCGCTTGGCGTAATAGAGATCGACCCATGCAAGCGCGGTTTCGAGCCGCAGATTCTGCGCTTCGACAGCGAGATCGGCTTCGGCGACGCCGATCTCCGCCTGTGCCCGTCCGCGCTGGGCGCGGCGCTTTGCAGGATTGGGGAACGCCTGCTCGAGACCTATGCGCGCCATTGTCATGCTGTCACCGTTCAATGTGAAAGCAGGCGGACCCGAGACCGGGAAATTGTCGATGCCCACCGACAGTGTCGGGTCGGGGAGCCGGCCGGTGGCCACGGCGGCCGCGCGCTTGGCGTCCACCCCGGCCTCGCTCGCTTGGAGAGAGGGTGCTTCGCGTGCTGCGCGTTGTAGCGCGGCAACGAAGGTCAGCGGCTCGGCATGGAGTACGCCAGGCACCGCCAGCGCCAGCCCCGCGCCCAGATATATACGCATGTGGAAAATCCCGGAATGACCTGTGACGAGGCACCGGCGAACCAATGTTGGGCCGGTGCTGTTGGCGTCAACCAGGGAGTGCCGGCGGTTCAGGTTCCGGGGTTGTGCTCCGACCAGCCAGCCGCGCGACCGGCATAGGCCTGACGGGTTCTGGCCGGTTGTCCAATGCCAGGGCAGGGGAGAGCAGTGAGGTAAGCGTAAATGAGAGCACGCATCCCATTTTGGCAATGCAGTCGAGAGTAACGCCGTGGCACGGCTGATCGGGCCTTGGCTTGGTCAGCCCCATCTTTTCCGCGCAATCTTCGCCCATTGCCGCTGCTACACTAACATGATCGGACAACTGGCGTGCGGGTGCGGAAGCCATCGCGGCTTGCTGGGCAAACAGGCCCAACGCCGCTCCCATCAGCAGCAGCAGGGAAAGCCAGCGGCTCATCGTGTCCTTATCGCGGCGAATTGACTGACAGTCAAATTCGCCGCACACGACTAGCACAAGAACGATTGGCCGGAGCGGGATGAGCGAAGTCGGTTGCGAACCGGGTGGCGATGACGGGCCGATTGTCCATGAAAACTAACGGACCTTGAAGTTGAACCTCCCGGTCAAGCGGTGTGTGTCGGCTCCGGCTGCCGCCCAGTTCACTCGGTAGGTCCCCGCTGCGAGCGGACGGCGAAGCATAACGGTCATGGACTTGCGGTCCTTGCCAATTTTTGCGGTGAAGCCCTTGATCGGCATGGGCGCGTGGTTAGCCATCCCGGGCATCCCGGTCATCGCCAGCTGCACGCTGACGGTCGAACCGATGACCGCCTCGCTAAACCGGAGATCGATCCTGGTCGGCCGCGCGACGGTAGCGTTGGCGGCAGGCGTCGAAGAAACAAGACGAGTGTGCGCACTGACCAGCTGCGGGGTGGCGACACTCGCCAGGGCGGCGATCATCAGGACGAAACGATTGGTATGCATGAGGAACCTCCATAATGTGCATTCGAGAGGTAATACGCAGCAGTCGAGGCTGCCCCTCGCAATGCACGAAATGTTTTACTGAGCGGTTCGCGGGGCGGTTGCATATATAACGCAAGCGGCGATCGACGAGGCTGTTCTGACCGGCGTCGCACGGCGACAGCGGCAAGCTGCACTCGCGCCCCGGGGCCCTGATCAATGCAGGTCACATCTCGCCGAGATCGCATAACGCTTACAAACACTGTGCCAACTCGCGCCTAAGCGCGGTGTTGGCACATGCTGCGCTTATAAGATATTGGTATCTTGTAGGAACTGGAGCGGGCGAAGGGATTCGAACCCTCGACCCCAACCTTGGCAAGGTTGTGCTCTACCCCTGAGCTACGCCCGCTCGAGACGCCGACGGCCCGCGGACAAGGCGGCGGGCCGGGGTGAGGCGCGCGGTTAGCATCGGGGCTGCACCCCGGCAAGGGAAAATCGCGCTTTGCAGCCTCCTGTTGGCAACGACCGGATTCGCCCTTCACAAATTGCGCGAAAGGGCCAAATTGGCCAACGGCGCATCACCCACTGCACGGAGCATCTACCTTGGCGAGTTCTGGTCTCAATATCGACGAGCAAAAGGCGGTCGAACGCTTCCGCACCGCCGTCGCCGAACCATCCATGACCAGCCTGGTCATAGTCGATTTTTGGGCGGAATGGTGCGGGCCGTGCAAGGCGCTGACCCCGATGCTGGAAAAGGTTGCGGCCGAGTACGCCGACAAGGGCGTGCTGCTTGCCAAGATCAATGTCGATGAAGAGAAATTCATCGCCGCCCAGTTTCAGGTGCGCTCGATCCCCACGGTCTATGCCATTTTCCAGGGTCAGCCGGTCGCCGATCTGACCCAGGCGCGAAGCGAATCGCAGCTGAAGGGCATGCTTGACGAGCTGCTCGCCAAGCTGCCGGTGTCGGCCGGCGGCGGCGAGCCGGTGCAGGATATCGCCCCGCTGCTTGCCATGGGCGAGGAAATTCTGATCGCGGGGGACGGCGAGCGGGCCGCGAATATCTTCGCTCAGATCGTCGAGATCGCACCGGACAATGCGCCCGCAAATGCCGGGCTTATCCGCGCACTGGCGCTCGCCGGACAGCTCGAGGAAGCGGACAGCATGCTGGCGGCGCTCGATCCGGCGCTGGCCAAGGATCCGGGCATAGAACGCGCCCGCACCGCGCTCGAGCTGGCGAAAGCAATGCCGCAGGAAGGCGAGCTGGCAGAGTTGCGCGCCGCCGCCGAGGCGGCGCCGGAGAACATGGAGGCGCAGCTCGGCTTTGCCAACGCCGCGTTCGCTGCCGGCGAGCGCGATGCAGCAGCCGGGACGCTGCTGGCGATGATCGCGGTGGATCGCGAATGGAACGAAGGCGCGGCCCGGGCCAAGCTGTTGCAGATGTTCGAGGCGATGGGCCTGGAAGATCCGTGGGTTGCGGCGACGCGGCGGCGGCTGTCGACGGTGTTGTTCGGGTAGGAGGGCGCGCAATGGCCGAGATCAGGAAACGCATCTCGATCTTTCCGCTGGCCGGGGCCGTGCTCTATCCCGGCCTGCAATTGCCGCTCCACATCTTCGAGCCGCGCTACCGCGCGATGGTCAGCGATGCGCTCGCGCGCGACCGGCGGATCGGCATGATCCAGCCGCAGCGCGGCGAAGAGGGCGCGCCCTTGTTCGCCATCGGCAGTCTCGGCCGCATCGACAATGTCGAGGCGCTGGACGACGGACGCTACAATATCGTGCTCGAGGGCGAGGCGCGCTTTCGCATCCTGCGCGAGCTCAAGGTCTCTACCCCGTTCCGTCAGGTCGAGGCGGAGCTGCTCGGCGATCCTGACGAAGAAGCCCTGGCCCCGGTGGAGAGGGCTTCGTTCGAGCGTGAAGCGCGGCGCTTTGCCGATGCCCAGGGCTACCGGGTCGATTGGCAATCGGTTGCGCGGCTCGACGATGTCGCGCTGATCAACGGCGTTTCGCAGATCGCCCCGTTCGATGCGGCGGCTAAACAGGCGCTGCTCGAGACCCCGGATATCGCGACGCGGTGCGAATTGCTGGTGCAGCTGATGCAGTTTTTCGGACGCCGCGACGGCGACGACGACCGGGTGACGCTTCAATAAGGCGGGGCATCATCCAGGCTCAGGCGGTTCAAATCACCTCGTCCGCCAGCGCCATCCCGGCAGTGCGGTGGGCGGCAACGAGGGTGTTGCGCAGCAGCACGGCGATGGTCATCGGCCCGACCCCGCCCGGAACCGGCGTGATCGCGCCGGCGACCGCGCTTACCCCGGCGAAATCGACATCGCCGACCAGCCGGGTCTTGCCTTGCTCGTCTGCCAGAACGCGGTTGATGCCGACATCGATCACGCATGCGCCCGGCTTGATCCAGTCCGCCTT
>JANMCD010000056.1:0-12663 GCA_031360905.1 Novosphingobium sp. | reverse complement strand
CGGTAGGCCAGCGCGCGGGTCTCATGCTGGTCGCGGCTGCCCTCGCCAGCGACCATATAGGTGGCGACGGTCCATGGGCTGCCTGCAAAGCCCAGCAGGGTGCATGCGCTACCCAAGCCTGCCTTGACCCGCGAAACCGTCTCATAGATCGGCGCAAGGCGTTCTGGGACGGTTTCCAGGCTCGACAGCGCGGCATCGACCAACCGGGGGCTCAGCTGCGGTCCCTCACCGGCGAGGAACTGGAGATCCTGTCCCATCGCATGAGGGACAATGAGGATGTCGGAAAACAGGATCGCGCCGTCGAATTCGAAGCGGCGGATTGGCTGCAAAGTAATCTCCGCCGCGGCCTCGCTATCATAAACCAGCGGCAGAAATCCGCCTTTTTCAGCCCGGAGTTCGCGGTATTCGGGAAGGTAGCGACCAGCCTGGCGCATCAGCCAGATCGGCCGCTCGGCAGCATTGATCCCGCGCAACGTATCGAGCAGCAAACCGGGCATCAGGCTCTTTCTTACTAAAAAAGAATAGATTTATATAAGGATGATGACTGTAGTTGGTCTGTGGATAGCGGGAACAAGCGCGCCTTGCCCGAATTGTCCCCGGCTGAACAGGGGCCGGCCTATCCCGAATCGTGACAGACTGGCGTCAAGCACAGTCTATGCCCGCTATCCCCAGCCTGTGGGATCACCCATGCACATGTCCACAAGCACGCCGCCCCTTTGCCGTAAGCGGGGAGCGATTGTGCCGCCAAAGTTGTCAGCGCCGCTCTCCCGTGGTTTATGCGCGGCTCTGTCCACAGGCCATGCTGGTTTAATACGATCATCCAATGCCGCGGTTCCATCTCCATCTCCTCTCGGACTCCACCGGCGAGACGCTGGAGATGATTGCCAAGGCGGCACTGGCGCAATTCGACGACAGCAAGGTC
Organism: Novosphingobium sp.; assembly: GCA_031360905.1. GTDB lineage: Bacteria > Pseudomonadota > Alphaproteobacteria > Sphingomonadales > Sphingomonadaceae > Novosphingobium. Next base: position 11,741 of record JANMCD010000056.1, on the reverse strand, counting down.
ACACGCCACTTTTGGCCGATGGTGCGATCGCAGCAGCATCTTGAACGGATTCTCGCCGATATCGCCGCCAATCCCGGCCTGGTGCTGTTTACCGTGGTCAATCCCGAAACGCGCAACAGGCTGGAGGAGCGCTGCCGGGCGCTTGGCCTGTCGGCCATCGCGGCGCTGGATGCCGTAAGCGCGGCGCTGGAGGATCTGCTGGGCCAGCAGGCCAAGGCGCGGCCGGGCCGCCAGCACGCAATGGACGCGGCCTATTTCGCCCGGGTCGAGGCGATCCAGTTTACTATCGCCCATGACGATGGCGTTGGCTGGGAGAATTGGGAGGAGGCCGACATTGTCTTGGCCGGCGTTTCGCGCACCTCCAAAACGCCCACCTCGATCTATCTCGCCAACCGCGGCTACAAGACCGTGAATATCCCGATTGTCGTCGAAAGCCCGCCGCCGCCCGCGCTGTTCGGGCTGCGCCAACCGCTGGTGGTCGGCCTTACCACCGCGCCCGAACGGCTGATCCAGGTGCGGCGCAACCGCCTGCTATCGCTGGGCCAGGCGCCCGAGACGGCTTATGTCGATACCGAAAAGGTTGCACGCGAAGTGCAATTCGCCCGGCGGATTTTCGCCGATAACGGCTGGCCGGTGATCGATGTCACCCGCCGCTCGATCGAGGAGACGGCGGCGGCGGTGATCAATTTGCTGAACGACCGGCGGCTTGCGGGAGAGCCGGCGGCGCCTGGTGTGAAACCGATATGATTATCCCGGCATGCTGATCCTGGCCTCGCAAAGCGCCTCGCGCAAGGCGATGCTGGAGGCTGCGGGGATAGCGTTCACGGCGGTGCCCGCCCATCTTGACGAGCGCGGATTCGAGGTGGCGATGGCTGGGCGACCGTCGCCCGAGCTCGCCGCCGGTCTCGCCTGCGCCAAGGCGCTGGCGGTATCGGCCGAGCATCCCGGCAGGCTGGTGCTGGGCAGCGATTCACTGGTCGAGGTGGCCGGCCGCCGTTTCGACAAGCCCGCCAACCGCGAGGAAGCGGCGGCGCATCTGCGGTTCTTTTCGGGCAAGGTGATGCAGCTGCACAGCGCCGCCGCGCTGGCCCGCGACGGCGCGGTGATCTGGCAATTCGGCGCCGCGGCGCAGCTGCATGTGAATGATTTATCGAGGCCGTTCATCGAGGCCTATCTGACGGCGGAATGGCCCGCCGTCTCGGGCTGCGTCGGCGTGTTCCGGATCGAGGGACGCGGGGTGCAGCTGTTCTCGGCGATCGAGGGCGATCATTTCACCGTTCTCGGCTTGCCGCTGCTGGCGGTGCTGGGAGCGCTGCGCGAATTCGGGGAGTTGCCCCGATGACGCGTGCCTATGCAGAAGTGATCGGCGATCCGATCGGCCATTCCAAGTCGCCGCTGATCCACAATTTCTGGCTCGGCAAGCTGGGGATCGATGCCGAGTACCGCGCCTGCCACGTGCGGCCGGAGGGACTGGCCGATTATTTCGAGCGGCGGCGCGATGATGCGGCTTGGCGGGGGTGCAATGTCACGGTGCCGCATAAGGAAAGCGTCGCGGCTCTGGTCGACGAGGCCGACAGCCGGGCTTTCAGTATAGGCGCGGTCAACACAGTGGTGCGGCGTGCGGATGATCGGATCGCGGGGACCAACACCGATGTCGACGGCATTGCCGATGCGGTTGCCGGACTCGAGCTGGGGGGCCGGCACGCCGTAGTGATCGGCGCGGGCGGCGCCGCGCGGGCGGCCTTCGCGTTCCTCGCGGAACGCGGCTGCGCGTCGGTGCGGGTATTGGCGCGCAATCCGGAAAGGGCCATCCGCGCGGCCTCGGCCAGCGGTCTGGCGATCGATGTTCACTCCTTCAACGCTGCGGACAGCGGGGCATTGGCCGGCGCTTCGATGTTGATCAATGCTACCCAGCTGGGCATGATCGGTCAGGAGCCCATGCCGCAATCCGTGCTGGCAGGTCTCGCAGACATGGCCGCAGACGCGCTTGTCTTCGATATGGTGTATGCCCCCCTTGACACTAGACTGCTCGGCGCGGCGCGGGAGCTGCAAATGCGGACATCGGACGGGCTGATGATGCTCATCGGCCAGGCGGCGCGCGCTTTCGAGCTGTTTTTCGGCCAACCGGCATCCCGCGAACACGACGCCGAACTGCGCGCCTTGTTGACGTCGTGACGGCGAAGAAGCCCTTTATCCTCGGCCTCACCGGCTCGATCGGCATGGGCAAATCCGCGGTGGCGGCGATGCTGCGCGACCTTGGCGTGCCGGTGTTCGATGCCGATGCTGCGGTGCATGAACTGCAAGGGCCCGGGGGAGCACTTTTGCCCGCAATCGAGGAAGCCTTTCCCGGCACGACCAGCCCGCTGGGTGTCGACCGCGCAAAACTCGGCGCGGCGGTGTTCGGCAACCGCCAAGCGCTTGGGCGCCTGGAGGCTATTGTCCATCCGGCGGTCGGCGCCATGCGCGCAGGCTTCCTGGAGGAGGCCGGCGACGCGCCGCTGATTGTCTTCGACATTCCGCTGTTGTTCGAGAAGGGGGGCTTCGACCAGCTTGCCGCTGTAGCGGTGGTTTCCGCGCCGGCCGAGGTCCAGCGCGCCCGCGTGCTGGCCCGGCCGGGCATGACCGACGACAAATTCAAACAGATCCTGGCAATTCAGGTCCCCGATGCCGAAAAGCGCGCTCGCGCCGATTACGTTATCGATACCGGCACGACGCTGGAGGCAACGCGCGCTTCGGTAAAGCGGCTGGTGGACCAGCTGATCGGCGGCGAATAAACCCGGCCATCCCCCTTGCTTCGCACCGCTGACAGTCCGATATCGATCCGGATGCGTGAAATAATTTTCGATACGGAAACCACCGGTCTCGATCCCATAGGCGGTGACCGGTTGGTGGAAATCGGCTGCATCGAAATGGTCAACCGGGTCGAGACCGGGAAGACCTTCCATGCCTATTTCAATCCGGACCGGTCAATGCCTGCCGCCGTCGAGGCAATCCATGGCCTGTCGGATGCCTTCCTCGCCGATAAGCCGCGCTTTGCCGAGCGAGCCGAGGAATTGCTTGCCTTCCTGGGCGCTTCGCCGCTGGTCGCGCATAACGCTGGCTTCGACTTCGGCTTCATCAATCGCGAACTAGCACTATGCAACCGGGAGCCGGTTGGGCGTGAGCGCATGGTCGATACCGTCGCACTGGCCCGAATACGGCATCCGGGCGCCAAGAATTCGCTCGATGCGCTCTGCACGCGCTACGGCATCGACCGCAGCCACCGCACCCTGCACGGCGCGTTGCTGGATGCCGAACTGCTCGCCCAGGTCTATGTCGAACTGACCGGCGGGCGGCAGATCGGCCTCGAGCTGGCAGGCGAGGGCGGTGTCTCGCAGGTTTCTTCGGTTACTACCATTACAATCCAACGGGAATTTCGGCCAGCCCGGCCCCATGGACCTAGCGAAGCCGAACTCGCGGCGCATATTGCATTCCTCGCGACGGTGCAGTCGCCGCTGTGGAACAGTTCTGTTTGATTTCCCAAGTCAAGGAAGGGTTAACCATGGACATTCGCGTATCCGGTCATCAGGTCGACACCGGCGAGGCGCTGCAGATGCATGCATCGGAGCGGATGACTGCGATCGTCGGCAAGTATTTCGATCGGGCGCTGTCTTCCAGCGTCACTTTCGGTAAGGCCCCCGCCGGCGCCTTTCGCTGCGATATTGTCACCCATGCCAACAACGGCCTGATCCTCAAGGGAGCGGCCATCGCCAAGGACGCCCATATCGCGCTCGATCAGGCGGCGGACAAAATCGATACGCAATTGCGGCGCTACAAGCGGCGGATCAACGACCGGCATGAACAGTCGGCGCATGCGGTCAAGCAGGAAGAAGCCGCTTATGTCGTGTTTGAGGAACAGGCGCGCGAAGAAGAAGTTACGTGCGACGATCCGGTCATCATCGCCGAGACCCGCGTTGACGTGCCCGAAGCCACGGTGTCCGATGCCGTGATGATGCTCGATCTGCGAAACACTACGGCGTTGCTGTTCAAAAATGCTGGCACCGGTAAGCACAATATGGTCTACCGCCGCGGCGATGGCTCGATCGGCTGGGTCGAGCCGAGCTGACGCACGGCCGTGCGAGCTACACGCCACTTGCCATCCTGCAGTAGAGCATCAGGCCTGCGCCCTGCGCAACGCCGCAATGGCGTCCGATTGATAAATTTTTCCGCAGCGGGACTTCCCCGGGCGGGTTCCTTCATCTGGCGGAAACCTGCCACTGGTAACGATACGAATTGAATATGACCGCGTTATTCACTCTTCTTCCCGAAGCCGTCGTGACTGCGCGCGCGGACAGCAAGCCGGCAATCCTGCGCCTGCTCGCCGACCGTTTCTCGGTGGTTTACGGTCTGGAGGCAGACGTAGTGCTGGCCGAAATCGAACAGCGCGAGAAACTTGGCAGCACCGGCTTCGGGCGCGCCGTCGCCATTCCCCACGCCCGGATCGCCGGGATCGCCCGCCCGGTCGCGGCGTTTCTTCGTTTGGAAGCGCCGGTGGTGTTCGATGCCGCCGACGCCATGCCGGTCGATATCGTCTTCGGCCTGCTTTCGCCCGAGCATGCCGGCGCCACCCACCTGCACGCGCTCGCGGCGATTTCGCGGATGATGCGCGACGAGCGGATGCATGCGGCGCTGATCCAGGCTGCGGATGCCGAGGTGCTTTACGGTCTCCTGTGCAATGTCATCGACCGCGACGCCGCCTGACGCCGTGTTCGGCGCGGCGCTCCATTGGCGCGCGCTGGAGGGGCTCTATGCTTCGGCACCAGTCAACCGACTGTTCGATTCGGTGCTAACGATTACCGAAGAAGGGCATACGCGGATCGAATTTTCGGTCGAAGAGCGCCATTACCATGCCGCCAATGCGGCGCATGGCACAATCTATTTCAAGATGCTCGACGACGCGGCGTTTTATGCGGCCAATACCCTGGTGACCGACCGTTTCCTGCTGACAACCGCGTTCAATCTCCACTTTAGCCGGCCGGTGCGCAAGGGCAGGCTCTTCGCCGAAGGGCAGTGGATCAGCGGCCGCCGCCGGGTCCTGGTCGCCGAATCGCGACTTATCGACGAGGACGGCGAAGAAATTGGCCGCGGCACCGGCACCTTCATGCGCTCGCGGATCGCTCTGTCCGCGCTGGAGGGCTATACCAATACCTTGACATCGCAGGAAACTTAAGAATGGAAGCGCGGCTTCCCGCGCAGCTGGAAGTGTCTGGGCTAATCCGCCTGGCGCAAGCGGCCGGCGGCTTTGCCGCAGTGCTCCGGCGAGGCGAGCGGGAAGCCGGAACAATCCTCATCGTCATTCTTGAAAATGGCGCGAATTCAAAACTTTATGAGCGGATGCCGCAGGTGGACGGGTCCCGCAAATGGCACTGCGCCAAGCGGCAAGATCCGGACAATCCCGCTGAATTCTCCGAGTATCTCTCTCGTCGCGCGCTGCAGGACAGCGATTTGTGGATCGTAGAACTGGATGTCCCGAACGGAGAACGGCTCATCGGAATGCGGGAACCAAACGGTTGACCCGGTAAGCCGGTAGCACTTAGGGCGGTTGCACAAGGAGCGTATGCAGTCAGGGTTGGCGTATCGGCCAGCCGACAAGCGCGCAGACGGGGGACCGCCGGCAGGATTGTGGAGCGAAGGTGGATGCCGATTGGCACCGCATCGCTCGGCCTGCGTCAGACGCGTTCACCGCCCAAGAATAAGAACGCATGAGCGATCAACTTAATCGTATCCGCCTCACCGCCCTGACAGCGGGTCTGCTAATTACCTTAGGCAGCGCGACCGAACTGGACGCCGCTCCCACCGATCTTCCGCTAGCACCAGCTGCGGCGCCGCAGATCGCACAACAGATCGCCGTTCAACCGATCATCGAGCCGCAACCGCCAGTCGTTGCCGGGCCCCTTGTCCCGCCGGTTCCGGATATCACCGCTGAGGAAGCCAGGCCGGCATCCGCCGCTTCGCTCGCCGCGCTGGTTACCGCCCAATCACAACCTGCCGATTTGCCGCGCGAGCTCAACTGCCTGGCCGGCGCGGTCTATTTCGAGGCGAAGAGCGAAGCGCTGACGGGTCAGCTGGCCGTTGGCCGCGTGATCGTCGCCCGATCCAAATCGGGCCGCTTCCCCAATTCCTATTGCGGCGTGGTGTTCCAGCGCGCGCAATTCTCGTTTGTCCGCGGTGGCGGGCTTCCCGGTATCGACCGGCGTTCGAAGCAGTGGCGCAACGCCGTGGCCATTGCGCAGATCGCTCATGGCGGCACCTGGCGCAGCCCGGTCGAAGGGGCGCTGTTCTTCCATGCGGCGCACGTGTCGCCATCCTGGAAGCGCACCCGTATGGCACAGGTCCAGAACCACGTTTTCTATCGGTGATGTCGTGTTGCCGGGGCGCTGCCTCGGAACGAAGGCGTCAGTCGCGCAATTCGACCCACATCGGCGCGTGATCGCTCGCCTTTTCGCGGCCGCGATGCGCCTTGTCGACGCCGCAGGCGACCAGCCGGTCAGCCAGTTCGGGTGACAGCAGCGCGTGATCGATGCGAAAGCCGTGGTCGCGCTGCCAGGCACCGGCCTGGTAATCCCAGAAGGTCCAGACGCCGCCCTGCGGACTGTACAGGTCCAGCGCGTCGGTCCAGCCGTCGCCAAGCAGGCGGGCATAGGCATCGCGCGATTCCGGCTGCATCAGCGCATCCATGGCCATCGCCGCGGGAGACCAAACGTCCTTGTCCTCGGGAATGACGTTGAAATCACCAAGGACGATGGCCGGTACTTCCTCTGCGGCAATTGACCGCATCCGAGCGCGAAGCCGCTCCATCCAGCGCAGCTTGTAATCGAATTTCGGGCCGGGCTGGGGATTGCCGTTGGGCAGATAGATGCAGGCGATCCGCAGGCCGCCGACATCGGCCTCGATATAGCGCGAATGCTCGTCCTCCGGCTCACCGTCGAGACCGCGCCGCACTTCCACCGGCGCGGTGCCATCGGCGAGGATGGCGACGCCGTTGAAGCCTTTCTGGCCATGCCAAATCGCCTGATAACCGATCTTTTCGAAATCGGCGGCGGGAAAGCCTTCGTCCTGGGTCTTGATCTCCTGCAGGCAGGCAACCCCCGGCCGGGTTTCCTCCAGCCATTCGAGCAGGCGCGGCAGGCGGGCCTTGATGCCGTTGATATTGAACGATGCGACCTTCATCAGACCGCGAAGCTGGACCCGCAACCGCAGCCTGCCGTGGCCTGCGGGTTTGTCACCCGGAAGGCGGCGCCGCTCAGCGATTCGACAAAATCGACCACGCAGCCCGACACCAGCTCGAGGCTGACCGGATCGATCACCAGGCGAACACCGTCGGTTTCAGCGAAGACATCGCCGGGCTCCGCTCCGTCACTGAGGCCGAACTGATACTGAAAGCCGGAACAACCGCCACCCTCGACCGAGAGGCGCAGGACCGCCGGCTTGGCCTGTTTGGCGGCAATCGCGGCAACGCGAGCGGCGGCGGAAGCGCTAAGGGTGATCACATCGGCTTGCGTGGTCGTCTGCATGGGCTGGATGTAGGGCGCGCGGAGGTTCGAGGCAAGGGCAACGCGGCCGGGCGCTCACGCCGACTGGATGTAGTCGCGCATCGCTGCGGCTTCGGATTCAATCCGGTCGATCCGGTATTTAACCAGATCGCCGATCGACACGAAGCCAATCATCTTGCCGCCGTGCACCACCGGCAAGTGCCGCAGACGCCGCTGCGTCATCAGCGCGAGGGCTGTGAGTACGCCGGTTTCGGGCGTGACCGTCAGCGCGGGCGCAGTCATCACCTCGCCGACCGGTTTGTCCAGCACCCCCGGCCCCTGCGCCTGCAACTGGTAGATCACATCGCGCTCGGAAAAAATTCCCGCGACCTCGCCCGCCGTCAGCACCGGCAGGGCACCGATCCGGCGCTCCGCCAGCATGGCGATGGCATCGCGTACAGTCGTCGTACAATCGCAGCTGATGATCGATACGCTGGAGGTTTCTATCAGGCGGCCAATCGTCATGGTGGCATCTCCTCTGTTTGCCACCAATCATGACACGGATCGCAATTCTCCGCCATGCCCTGAAAAGCGGTTGCGGCGGCGCGGTGCGGGGGCCATGGCAGAGCCATGTTTCCGCGCTCACCCCTCGAAGATCCGGTTACCGCGGCGCATGCCTGGAACCGCTACAAGCGGCTGATGCGCTTCATGATGACCATCACCGTGATGATGGTCGCCGCCTCATTCGTGGCGCTTTACCGCAAGAACGGGATGGTATCGGCCCATCTCTATATCGCCACGGCGCTCGCCATCGGCTTTGCCATGCTGCTGATGTCGGCGCTGATGGGGCTTGTGTTCCTGTCCAGTGGAACCGGCCACGACGAAGCTGTCGCCAATCCGCTTGAGGACGACGCGGACGAAGATGACAAGAATTAGGGTTCGGCCCCTAGTCTGCCGGACGTAGCCGGTATTCCTCTACCGGCACCCCGCCAACCAGATGTTCCTGGATGACCCGCTCGAGCACTGCCTCGGTGCAGCTGTGGTACCAGACTTCATCGGGCCAGACGACCGCTACCGGACCGGCGGCGCAGATTTTCAGGCAATCGGCCTTGGTCCGAGCAATGCCGCCGTCGCGGTCGAGGCCCAGTTCCCGGAGCCGGCGCTTGAGAAACTTCCAGGAAGCCGATCCAATACTGCGCGGGCAGCATTTCGCCTTCTCCGATTCCGCGCAAAGAAAAATGTGGCGACGGGTTCCGGCACCATATTCCTCCCGGAGCGCGGCGCGCGCGGCGGCGATTTTCGGCGAGTCGCGGCTCGTGGCTTCAGCATCCAGGCTGTGATCGTCCATCCCGCTATGACGCCGATTAGCCCCGCTTGCCGGCGATCCGGGCGATTTCCGCCGCGACCAGCCGTTCTACCAGCGGCGGCAGATTGTTTTCCAGCCATTCCGCCAGCGCCGGGCGAAGCAGTTCGCGAGTCAGACCTTCGAGCGAGGTCTCGCCCGAACGGACGATTTGCGGCGGCGCGCCGGGTGCGGACAGCATCGCCAGCGCGGTGAGCGAATCCCGCATCGAAATGCGGGCATCCTCGGTCACCAGCGGTGCGGCCGCGCGCTCGACTTCGGGCTCACGGTCGTTGACCTTGTCGGCGTCATCCGGATCTTCGAGTGCTTGATGGGCGTATTCGGTGTTATCCGACAAGTCGAGTATCCCGGCGTCGATCGGCTCGTCAGGGCCTGCCAGCACGGGCTTAACCGTTGCTCTGTCGCCATCGGCATCAAGCGATTCGCGCAGCCTTTGCGCGTCATCGGCCTCGGCGCGGTTATCGCGGGCGATCACTTTCTTGATCGATTCGAGGATTTCCTCGACCGACGGTTCGCCCGGCTGACGCATTGCCCCTATCTCCACCACGCGGGAATCACCCGATTCCCCTGACTATTGCAGCGGGATTGACCCATCCTGGGCCGGGGTGTCAACCGTGCGTGTCGATTTGGCGATCGGGGCGGGGTCATTCGACCAGTCCCACCAGGCATTGCGCACCCGCCGGTAATTGACCTGCGGATCGTAGAAGGTGCCGCCCTCGAGCCCAAGATCGCGCGATTCCGCCTTACCCATCGCGGCGAGCAGCGAGAAGCCGGCGACATAGGCATTGCGCCGTGCGGTCGCGAGCCGGACGCGGGCCTGGACCAACTCCTGCTCGGCATTCAGTATGTCGAGAATCGTGCGCGTGCCGACGCTGTTTTCGGCGCGCACGCCCTCAAGGCTGAGCGTCGAGGCATCGACTGCTGTCTGGGTCGAAGCGATGATCTCATTCGCCGCCTGCCACGAGGCGTAGGCGGCGCGGACCTGGGCGATGACATCGCGTTCGACCGCTATCTGATTTTCGCGCGATGCGCCCTCGCGGGCCTGGGCCTGGCGCCGCTGCGCTGCGGGCAACCCGCCCTGAAAGATCGGGATCGAGGCGCGCACGCCGGCCAACGCGGTCGTCTGGCGCTGGACGAACCTGCCCGCAGGACTATTGGCACCGCCGAGAGTGCCGAGATAGTTGGTATAGTCCCCGCCGGTGAAAATGCTGACGCGTGGCAAGCGGCCGGAACCGGCGACGCGCACATCGTAACGGGCGGCGCGGCTGCGTTCCTTGGCGGCGATGAGGTCGGGATTGTCGCCTAGCGCGATCTGCACCGCGTCGTCGGTCGAAGCTGGCAGGCCGGGGAGGGGCGGCGGCGGCTGCAAATTCTGCGGAACTTTGCCGACCACCTGGATATAGCGCTCACGCGCGCCGATGAGATTGGATTCAGAGCTGCGCAGATCGCCCCGCGCCAGCGCCAGCCGCGATTGCGACTGGGCGACGTCGGTGCGGGTCAGATCCCCGATTTCAAACCTGTCGCTGGTTGCCTGCAGGTTGACGTCGAGCACCCGGACATTGTTGCGATTGAGCCCGACCACGGCCTGGCTGAGGATTACGTCCATATAGGCGGCGACTGCTTGGCTGAACAGGGCCGATTCGACCCCGCGCAGGTCGGACTGGCCGGCAACCACGCGGCTTTCCGCCCCGCGCACCGAATTGCGCACGGCACCGCCGGAATAGATCGGCACGCCAAGATCGATCCCGGCATCGACCGAGCGGTCGGGCGCGGTGAAGCTGTTGGCGCTCTTTTTGACGAATTCGGTATAGGAGGCCGAGCCGCTGATCGACGGACGCCCCGCCGCCTTGGCGATCGGCACGCCTTCGTCGGCGGCGCGCTGGTTGGCGCGCGCGGCCTGTAGCGTCGGATTGGTCTCATAGGTCAGCAATAGGGCCTCGCGCAGATCGTCTGCCAAGGCGGGTGCGGCGATGACGCTGGTTGCAACTGCGAAAACCGCTCCGCCCAGCGCTGCTTGCCTTGCCTTGACGGCGCTGGGGCCAGCGCCGAAAACTGAGCGCATGGTCAGAACGTCCAGCGCCTGCTTCCGGCAAGTTCGGGGAGGATCGGGATGCCCAGTTCGGCAAGCGGCAGCAGCGCGACATCGCCGGCGGATTTGCGCCCGGCAGCAAGCCGGGTGACCCCTCGCTCAACCAGCCCGGTAATCAGCCGGCCCGCATCGGCAAGTTGCGCGGCAATGCCGGGCGGCAGCAGCTCGATCGCGCCATCGATCACGATCAGCGTGTATCCCGCCTTGCGCCGCTTGGCCTGCGCCGCATCGGCCGCGGAAACCGCATCCAGCGAGGCGACGAGCGGGCGCAGGAGCGCGGCCAGATAGCCGTCACCATCGCCGATCAGCAGCACGCTGTCGTCAGGCACAGGGGCCGCTTCGGCGAGCATGCGCGCATGGACCAGCGGTGCGGCAAGAAAGCGTCCGTTGCCCAGCGGTATCGCGCGATCGATATAAGCGGCATTGCGCGATATCGCCGGGACGAAATCCTCCCGCGCGACTCGCGCCATGGCGGCGAGCACCCAGGGCTCGTTCACGCCGCTGGTGCGCAGCTGGCTGTCGATCATGGCGCGCCGGGCAACGTCGGTTGCCCGCTCTGCCGACGCTTGGCCAGCCACCCGGTTATCGGTAGTTATCATCGGGAATTCCTCACGCGATCCGCCCTTGGCGAGCCCATGCGGCGGCGCAATGAGCGGCTCTTAAGCCAACACCGCCGTCTCGCCAAGCGCATTAAACCTGCCATCGTGAGCCGCTGCGCGCGCCTCGCGGTCCGATAATCGATCCGTGCGGCCCGTTACGGCGTCAGATAGTCTTGAAA
>JANMCD010000052.1:0-15005 GCA_031360905.1 Novosphingobium sp. | reverse complement strand
ACAAGGCCAAGCTGCTGGCGAACGGGGACAAGTGGGAGCGGGCCATCGCCGCGAACCTTGAAGCCGATGCGCCGTATCGCTAGGGCGGCGCGATGAGGGGAATGCACCTTGAGAATCCTCCCCGGAACGGGGAGGGGGACCGCCGCGAAGCGGTGGTGGAGGGGCCGGGAGCTATCCTACTGTCGCAACGCTTGCGGAGAGGTTTTGACCCCTCCGTCAGGTCTACGACCTGCCACCTCCCCGTTCCGGGGAGGTTTTAGCGCATGATCCAGGCGCTCGCCTTCTATCTCTTCGCGACGCTGGTAATCGCCTCCGGTGCCTTCACCATCCTCGCGCGCAATCCGGTGCATTCGGTGCTGTGGCTGATCGTCGATCTTCAACGCCGCTGGCCTGATGGTGCTGGTCGGCGCCGAGTTCATCGCCATGCTGCTGGTCATTGTTTACGTCGGCGCGGTTGCGGTGCTGTTCCTGTTCGTGGTGATGATGCTCGATATCGATTTTGCCGAGCTGCGCGCCGGATTCATCCGCAACTTCCCGCTCGGCATGGCGCTGGCGCTGGTGCTGCTGGCCGAGCTGGTGCTGGGCGCGGGCGCCTACCGGGCCGGCGCGCTGCAGCTCGGTGCGCCGGACGGGGCGAGTGCAACACCTGCGGGCGTCAGCAACATCGAAGCAATCGGCGGGCTGCTTTACAGCCGCTACATCTTCCTGTTCGAGGCGGCGGGCATCATCCTGCTGGTGGCGATGATCGGCGCGATCGTACTGACTCACCGCCAGCGCGGGGGCGTGCGCGGCCAGAATGTCTCGCGCCAGAACCAGCGCCGTCCGGAAGACGCGACCATCAACACCCGGCCGGAAGTGGGCAAGGGGGTGACGCTGTGATCGGCATCGAACATTATGTTGTCGTCAGCTCGATCCTGTTCGTGCTCGGCGTGCTGGGGATTTTCCTCAACCGCAAGAACATCATCGTCATTCTGATGGCGATCGAGCTGATCCTGCTGGCGGTGAACATCAATTTCGTCGCCTTCAGCGCGTTTTTGCAGGACCTTACCGGCCAGATATTCGCCATGTTCGTGCTGACCGTGGCGGCGGGCGAGGCGGCGATCGGGCTGGCGATCCTGGTCATTTATTTTCGCGGGCGCGGCTCGATTGCGGTCGACGATGTCAACCGGATGAAGGGGTGATGGCGATGCGCAGCATATTCCCCTCCCGCTTGCGGGAGGGGCTAGGGGTGGGGCCTACCGCGCCAATGTCTGACCATGACTTGCCCACCCCCACCCCCCCCCGCAGGCGGGAGGGGAGCCGGTGAACCCGATCATCCTCATCGTCTTCCTGCCGCTGCTGGCCGCGATTATCGCCGGCCTGGCGGGCCGCATGCTCGGCAATACCGCCGCCAAGCTGCTGACCACCGGCGCGCTGTTCATCTCCTGTCTGCTGAGCTGGCCGATCTTCTTCGGCTTCCTGGCCGGCACGGCCGAGGCCGAGGTTGTCCCGGTGTTCGACTGGATTCGCTCCGGCTCGCTGGACGCCGCCTGGGCGTTGCGGGTCGATACGCTGACGGCCGTGATGCTGGTGGTGATCACCACGGTTTCCGCCGTGGTCCACCTCTACAGCTGGGGTTATATGGAAGAGGATCCGGACCAGCCGCGGTTCTTTGCCTACCTGTCCCTGTTCACCTTCGCCATGCTGATGTTGGTGACCGCCGACAACCTGGTCCAGATGTTCTTCGGCTGGGAAGGGGTGGGTCTGGCCTCCTATCTGCTGATCGGGTTCTGGTTCCGCAAACCTTCGGCCAGCGCCGCCGCGATCAAGGCTTTCGTGGTCAACCGGGTCGGCGATCTGGGCTTCATGCTGGGGATATTCGGCACCTATCTGGTGTTCGATACCGTCTCGATTCCTGAGATTCTCGCCGCCGCGCCAGCTATGGCGGGTTCGACCATCGGCTTCCTGGGGTACCGCTTCGAAACCATGACGGTGCTGTGCGTGCTGCTGTTCATCGGCGCGATGGGCAAATCGGCGCAGCTGGGCCTCCACACTTGGCTGCCCGACGCAATGGAAGGCCCGACCCCGGTCTCGGCGCTGATCCATGCCGCGACCATGGTGACGGCCGGGGTGTTCATGGTCTGCCGGCTATCGCCGATGTTCGAAACCAGCGCCGCCGCGCTTGGCTTCGTCACGTTCATCGGCGCGGCGACCTGCTTCTTCGCCGCCACTGTCGGAACCTGCCAGTGGGACATCAAGCGGGTGATCGCCTATTCGACCTGTTCGCAGCTCGGCTACATGTTCTTCGCGGCGGGCGTCGGCGCCAGCGGCGCGGCGATGTTCCACCTGTTCACCCACGCCTTTTTCAAAGCGTTACTGTTCCTCGGCGCGGGCAGCGTGATCCACGCGATGCATCACGAGCAAGATATGCGCTTTTACGGGGGTTTGCGGAAGCAGATCCCGCTGACCTTCTGGGCGATGATGGCCGGCACGCTGGCGATCACCGGTGTCGGCATTGTCGACGTGTTCGGTTTCGCCGGTTTCTATTCGAAAGATTCGATCCTTGAGGCGGCCTATGCCAGCGGCCGGGAACTGGGCAGCTTCGCCTTCGTCATCGGCATCTTCGCGGCGCTGCTGACCAGCTTCTACAGCTGGCGGCTGATGTTCCTCACCTTTTACGGCACGCCGCGCTGGGCGGGTTCGGAGCATATCCAGCATGCGGTGCATGGGCAGCACGAGAACCCCGACGAAGAGGCTGGGCACGGCGAGCACGTCTCGAACCCCGCCGGTACTGCTGGCTACCATCCTCATGAAAGCCCGCTGAGCATGCTGGTGCCGCTGGGCGTGCTGGCGGCCGGCGCGCTGCTGGCCGGCTTCATCTTCCATCATTCCTTTATCAGCGACGGCGAAGGTGCGTTCTGGCAGGGTAGCCTGGCCTTCAGCGAACATCTGATCCACGCCATGCACGACGTGCCGCTGTGGGTTAAATGGGCACCTTTCGCGGTTATGCTGACCGGCTTTGCCGTGGCCTGGTACGCCTATATCCGCCGGCCGGAATTCCCCGCGATCTTCACCGCCCAGGCGGGCGTGCTCTACCGGTTCCTCTACAACAAATGGTACTTCGACGAGCTCTACGACTTCCTGTTCGTGCGCCCGGCCTTCTGGATCGGCCGGGTGTTCTGGAAGCAGGGCGATGTCGGCATCATCGACCGGTTCGGTCCGGACGGCGCCGCCTGGGTGGTGGTCCAGGGCTCGCGCCTCGCCCAGAAAGTGCAGACCGGATACCTCTATTCCTATGCGCTGGTGATGCTGCTGGGGCTGGTGGGCGCGGTCAGCTGGGTGATGGTGCGATGATCGGCTTCCGGGGCAATTTTGCATGAACGGGTTTCCCATCCTTTCCCTGATGCTGCTGGTGCCGCTGGCCGCCGCCTTCGCCTGCCTGATGGCCGAGGCAAAAGCCGCGCGGATGATCGCGCTCGGCGCCACCCTCGCTGACCTCGCGCTCGCCATCGTGCTGTGGGCGAGTTACGACATCGGCGGCGCGCAGTGGCAGTTTACCGAGCGGGTACCGCTATTCGCCGGCTTCGCCTATGCGCTCGGCATAGACGGCATTGCGCTATTGCTGATCGTCCTGACCACCTTCCTCATGCCGATCTGCATCGGCGCGAGCTGGAAATCGATCGACAAGCGTGTCGGCGAATTCATGGCCGCTTTCCTCGTCATGGAATTGCTGATGCTCGGCGTATTCGCCGC
Organism: Novosphingobium sp.; assembly: GCA_031360905.1. Classification (GTDB taxonomy): domain Bacteria; phylum Pseudomonadota; class Alphaproteobacteria; order Sphingomonadales; family Sphingomonadaceae; genus Novosphingobium. Next base: position 11,273 of record JANMCD010000052.1, on the reverse strand, counting down.
GCAGGACATGTTCCTGTTCTACATTTTCTTCGAGGCCGGCCTGATCCCGATGTATCTGATCATCGGCATTTGGGGCGGGGCGGAGCGGATTTACGCGAGCTACAAATTCTTCCTCTACACGCTGCTCGGCTCGGTGCTGATGCTGATCGCCATGCTGTGGATGGTCAATGAGGCGGGCTCGACCGACATTCCCACGTTGATGGCTTATGACTTCGACCCGCAGGCGCAGACCTGGCTGTGGCTGGCGTTCTTCGCCAGCTTCGCGGTCAAGATGCCGATGTGGCCGGTGCACACCTGGTTGCCCGACGCGCATGTGCAGGCGCCGACCGCCGGTTCGGTGATCCTGGCGGGCGTGTTGCTCAAGATGGGCGGCTACGGCTTCATCCGCTTCTCGCTGCCGATGTTTCCCGAGGCCTCGGCGCAGCTCGCCTGGGTGATCTTCGCGCTGTCGATGGTGGCGGTGGTCTACACCAGCCTGGTCGCGCTGGTGCAGCACGACATGAAGAAGCTGATCGCCTATTCCTCGGTCGCGCATATGGCGATCGTCACGGCCGGCCTGTTCGCCTTCAACCCGCAGGGCATTGAGGGCGCAATGATTGTCATGCTCAGCCACGGGCTGGTCTCGGGCGCGCTGTTCCTTTCTGTGGGCGTGATTTACGACCGGCTGCATACCCGCGAAATCGACCGCTATGGCGGCCTCTCGATCAACATGCCGGCCTATGCGCTGTTCTTCATGCTGTTCACCATGGCCTCGGTCGGCTTGCCCGGCACCAGCGGTTTTGTCGGCGAATTCCTCGCGCTGGTGGGGATCTATCAGGTGTCCAGCTGGGTGACGTTCGTCTGCGCCACCGGCATCATCCTGGGCGCGGCCTATATGCTTTACCTCTACCGCCGGGTGGCGTTCGGCGTCCAGAAAAACGCCGATGCCGCCGCCATGCCCGACCTTGACGCCCGGGAATGGGCGATGATGGCGCCGATCGCCGCTGCGGTGCTGTGGATGGGGGTCTATCCCGAAAGCTTCCTCGCGCCGATGCGGGCCGACATTGCGGCACTTGACGCGCGGTTGGCCCGCGCCAAGCCGCCGGGTGATGCGATGATCAAATTCGGCACGCCTAAGCCGGCGGAACCCGCCGCAGCGGCACCAGCGGGGGCGCATTGATGGACTGGTCCGCTTCGCTCCGCCTGGTTGCGCCCGAAGAACTGCTCAGTATCGCCGGGCTGGTGCTGCTGCTGGTAGCCGCCTGGTCAGGCGACAAGGCGAGCCGCACGATCAGCTGGCTGTCGGTCGCCACCCTTGCCGGTGCCGCCATCCTGGTCGCCCCCGCGTTGTGCAGCGGCGCGATGGGCGCGGATACCGAAGCCTTTTACGGCCAGTATCGGGGCGACGCTTTTGCTTCCTTCGCCAAGCTGCTGATCTATGCGGCGGCGGGAGCGGCCCTGATCGTTGCCCCGGCGTTCTTCGAGCGCGCACGGGCGATGCGCGCGGAATATCCGGTGCTGATCCTGTTCGCCGCGCTCGGCATGGGGCTGATGGTCTCCGCCGGCGACTTCCTGACGCTTTACATCGGCCTCGAACTTAACTCGCTCGCTGCCTATGTGCTTGCCTCGTTCCTGCGCACCGACGATCGCTCGGCCGAAGCGGGTCTCAAATATTTCGTCCTTGGCGCGCTTGCCAGCGGCATTCTGCTGTTCGGCATCAGCCTGATCTACGGCTTTACCGGCGGCACCAGCTTTGCCGGGGTGCGCGCCGCGCTCGACACCGGGCTGACCGGCACCGGCCTCGCCACCGGCGCGCTGTTCGGCATTACTTTCGTGCTTGCCGGTCTCGCCTTCAAGATCAGCGCCGTGCCGTTCCACATGTGGACTCCCGACGTCTATGAGGGCGCGCCGACACCGGTTACCACCTTTTTCGCCACCGCGCCCAAGGTCGCCGCACTGGCGCTGACCATGCGGGTCGCGCTCGACGCTTTCGGCACGCAAACGCAGGCCTGGCAGCAGATCGTCATCTTCGCGGCGCTGGCCTCGATCGTGGTCGGCGCGCTGGGGGCGATCGGGCAGCAGAACATCAAGCGGCTGCTGGCCTATTCCTCGATCAACAATGTCGGCTTCATGCTGATCGGCCTCGCCGCCGCGACGCCGCAGGGCGCCTCGGCAATGCTGGTGTACCTGGCGATCTACGTCGCCATGTCGGTCGGCGGCTTCGTCGCGGTGCTGATGCTGCGCGATGCGGAGGGCAATCCGGTGGAAGCCATCGCCGATCTCGCCGGTCTGTCGCGCCACCGCAAGGTGCTCGCCGCCTGCCTCGCCATGGTGATGTTCAGCCTCGCCGGTATTCCGCCGCTGTTCGGCTTCTGGGGCAAGTTCGTGGTATTCCAGGCGGCGGTGCAGGCCGATCTCGTGCCGCTGGCCGCAATCGGCATCGCCGCCTCGGTGATCGGCGCGTTCTACTACATCAAGATCGTCAAGATCATGTATTTTGACGAGCCGGCCATCGTCGTGACCGGCCGCAGCGATTGGATGCACCAGGGGCTGCTGGCGGTCTCGGCGGTGATCATCTCGCCGCTCGGCTATCTGCTGACGGTATGGCTGGGCGGCTATGCCAATGCGGCGGCGGCGGCGCTGTTCCACGTGGCTTGAATTGAAACTGACTCGCGGGGTATTGGCACAATCCCCCGCGAGGCACCTGTGCATGATCGAAGGCGTCGACGAAACCGGTTCCACCAATGCTGACCTCGCCGCACGTCTCCGCGCGGGCCAACTGGTGCCCGAGGGTCACTGGCTCGTCGCCAACCGCCAGAGCGCGGGGCGTGGGCGGCAGGGGCGCGAATGGTGCGACGGCGCGGGCAATTTCATGGGTTCGACAATGGTGCATCAGCGCTTTGGCGACCCTCCGCCGAGCACTCTTGCCTTACTCGCCGGCCTGGCCGTTCATGAGACGGTATTTCGCCACCTGCCGCCCTCCCATCGCGCCATCCTCAAATGGCCGAACGACGTCATGGTCAACTCGGCAAAGCTCGCCGGTATCCTGCTGGAGCGGGAAGGGGAGGCGGTGATCGTCGGCATCGGGGTGAACCTCGTCTCGGCCCCGCAATTGCCAGACCGGGCAACTTCCGCCCTGGCGGACTTCGCGCCTGCACCCATCCGCGACACATTCGCCGCCGAGCTCGCTGGTAACTTTGCTATCGAGCTGGAACGCTGGCGCAGCTACGGCCTTGATCCCATCCTTAATCGCTGGCTTGCCGCCGCACATCCGGTCGGCACCGCACTCACCACCGGCGAACCGGGCGAAACGCATCTTGCCGGGAAATTTTCCGGGCTTACTGCGGACGGAGCCTTGCAACTGCGCTTGGCGGACGGCAGCACCCGTGTCATTCACGCGGGCGAGGTTCGCCTCGTCGTGCTCGATTGAACCGGAACCATAACCCATGCTGCTCGCCATCGACGCCGGCAACACCAATGTCGTCTTCGCACTCTACGAAGGACGCCAGATCAAAGCGCGCTGGCGCATCGCCACCGACGCCCGGCGAACAGGCGATGAATACGCCGTCTGGCTGACCCAGCTGCTGGCAATTCGCGGGGTCGACCGCAAAGATGTGGAGCAAATCATCGTCTCGACCGTAGTGCCCCGCGCCCTCCACAATATTGAGGTGCTGGCGCGCAATTATTTCGGCGTCGAACCGCTGATCGCCGGCGAACCGCCAGTCGATTACGCCATCGACATCGATGTGGATGACCCGCGCTCGCTCGGCGCCGACCGTGCGGTAAACGCCATCGCAGCCCATGCCAGATATCCGGGCGATCTGATCGTCGTCGATTTCGGCACTGCGACCACGCTGGATGTGATCGACTTCAACGGCGCCTATAAGGGCGGCATCATCGCTCCGGGCCTTAACCTGTCGCTTGATGCGCTGGTCGGCAACACCGCCAAGCTGCCGCGCATCGCCATCGAAGTGCCCAGGTCAGACAGCGTCATCGGCCGCAACACCGAGGACCAGATGCTGATCGGCGTGTTCTGGGGCTATGTCGCGATGATGGAGGGGCTGATCGCCCGCATACGCGCCGAGATCGGCCGCCCGGCCAAGGTCATCGCCACCGGCGGCCTGGCAGTTCTGTTCGACGAAGCGACCGATATCTTCGATGCCGTCGATTCCGACCTCACTCTCGACGGTCTCGCCATCCTTGCCGAAAGGGCAGCCGTTACGTGACACCTAAAAAGGAGCTGGTCTTCTGCGCGCTCGGCGGCTCGGGCGAAATCGGGATGAATGTCAATCTGTATGGCTGCGACGGCAAATGGCTGATGGTCGATCTCGGTATGACGTTCAGCGGCAGCGGCGACTATCCCGGCGTCGATCTGGTGTTCGCCGATCTCGACTTCATCGAGGAGCGGCGTGACGATCTGCTCGGGGTGGTGCTGACCCATGCCCATGAGGATCACATCGGCGCGGTGCCGTACTTCGCTGCGGACCTTGGCGTGCCGCTTTACGCCACGCCGTTCACCGCCCGGCTGGTGCGGGCGAAACTGGAGGAAGCGGGCATCGCGCGCGACATCGATCTACGGGTGGTCGAGCATCTCGACCGGTTTGAGCTTGGCGCCTTCGGCATCCGCTACGTCCCGCTCGCCCATTCGATCGCTGAGGGCAACGCGCTGCTGATCGACACCCCCTATGGCAACATCTTCCACACCGGCGACTGGAAACTCGACGACGAGCCGCTGATCGGCACCCCGACGACGGCCGAGGAGCTGACGGTAATTGGCGATCAGGGCGTGCTTGCTCTGGTCTGCGATTCGACCAATGTGTTCAATCCGGAAGCCTCGGGCTCGGAAGGCGGCGTGCTGCGCGGATTGCTGGCCGAAGTCGGCAAGCACAAGGGCAAGCGGGTGCTGGTCACCACCTTCGCCTCGAATGTCGCACGGTTGCAGACGCTGGGTGACGTAGCGAAGGCCACAAAGCGCAGGCTTTGCGTCGCCGGCCGCTCGTTAGACCGCATCATCGGCGCGGCGAAGGCGAGCGGCTATCTCAACGGGTTTCCGGAAATAATCGACTTCGACGCGGCGATGAAGCTGCCGCGCGGTGAGGTAATGATCGTCGCCACTGGCGGTCAGGGTGAGCCGCGGGCGGCGCTGGCGCGGATTGCCGATGGGGCGCATCAGATCAAGCTGGAGGCGGGCGATGTCGTGCTGTTCTCCAGCCGCGAGATTCCAGGAAACGAAATCGCCATCGGCCGCATCCAGAACCTGCTGGCCGAGCGCGGCATCGTGCTGGTCAGTGGCCGTCAGAGCCCGATCCATGTCTCGGGACACCCCGGGAGGCCCGAGCTTCTGGCGCTTTATGGCTGGATCCGGCCCGAAGTGCTGGTGCCGGTCCACGGCGAAATGCGGCACATGAGCGAGCAGGCCCGGCTCGGCAAGTCCAGCGGCATCGGTCAGACAGTGGTCCAGAAGAACGGCGATCTGGTGCGGCTGGCGCCCGGCAAGCCCGGCAAATTCGGCGAAGTACGCGCCGGGCGGCTGCTGCTCGATGGCGACATCATCGCGCCGGCGGACGGCCAGGCGATGATCATGCGGCGGCGGCTGGCCCATAACGGTTTGCTGACGGTGGTGCTGGATGGCAAGGGCAAGGCAAAGGTCCAGGCTGTTGGTTTACCGCTGGACGAGGACTACGAGGCTTTCGTTGCCGAGGCCGAAAAGGACGTCGCGGCGGCGCTCGGCAAGCTTAAGGGTGCTGCCCGCCGGGACATCGCCGATGTAACCGAGGCAGCCCGACTGGCCGCCCGCCGCGCAGCGCAGCGATGGTCGGGCAAGAAGCCGCAAGTCCAGGTCATCGTGATGGAAAGCTGACCGGCGATGAAATTCACGTCCATTCTCGCCATCTACACCCTGTTCTGGGTGATGAGTGCTTTTCTCGTCATGCCCTTCGGCGTGCGGACCCACGATGAGGTTGGCGCCCAGAAAACTGCCGGACAGGCGGACAGCGCCCCGGCAAATTTCCGGCCACGGCGGATCGCTTTGCGCGCGACGATTCTCTCGCTGCTGCTGTTCGGGCTGTTCTACGCCAATTACGCCAATCACTGGATTGGGGCGAAAGATATCAACTTCTTCGGTAGCCCGCCCAATTACGACGGGACGCGCTAGGCGGCGGGTTACGTCAGCTGCGCAGCCGTTCAATCGCCTGCGCCAGCGCCACATAAAGCTTGCCCATGTTCGAGGACAGCAGTGTGACCCCCAGCGCATGGCCGTCGCGCGTTGACAGGATCTGGCGCAGCATCGCTTCGAAATCATGGATGTAGCGATTGACGTGCTCGCGAAAATCGCTGTCGTCATCGTATAATTTGATGATTTCACGCCCCTCGCCGGCTTCGAGCAGGTTCACGGCGCGGCGGGTGAAAATACCGCGATCGCCTTTAAGGTATGCGGCCCAGGCAGTGTCGGAAACATCGGTGTCGAGCGCCCGGGCGATGTCGATGCCGTTGGAATTGAGCGATTCGGTGATCAGCGCGACACGGCGGGCGAAGTCATTGTCGATTTGTTCTTCGGCGCGCTCGCGGGCGTAGGCGACGCGGCGCTCGAGGTTCCCAGTGAGATTGTCGACTTTGGCAAGCTGATCGCGCAGCTGGATGGTTGCTTCGCGGCTGACCTCCGCGGCCCGGGCCGCAGCCTGTTCGAGTTGGCCGGCCAGTTCCGCGCTGCGCTGCTGCATGACCTTGTCAATTGCCACCCTGCTGTCATCGCCGAGTCGCTCGGCAATCCGGGTGATCGTTGCCGCGCTGCGGCCTTCGATCCCGGCTACGACGTCCTGGGAAGCTTGGGCAAGCTGGTCGATTGCCGCCGACAGTTCCGCCTGAGCGCGGGTGGCGAGGCCGGCGCTCTGAGTTTCAATTGCGCCGAGTGACTGCCGCAACCGTTCCAGCACGAGGCTGTGGGTGCCGGCCGCGGTGCCAAGCCGTTCATGCATCGCATCGAGCTGGCTGGTCGCCGTAACAAGGCCTTGCTGCGAGGCCTCTAACTGGTGCTGCAGCGCCACGCCCAAGCCGACCACGTCGGTTGCCGAACTGCGCAGGGATTCAATTCGCAGCTCGACCAGCGCCAGCCGCTTTTAGGCCTCGGTCAGGGCAGCGGGAATCTGCTCGCGGCTGTGCTGCGAACTCGCCTGGATCAACTCGAGCAGCCGCACGCTGGCATTGGTGAGGGCGGCGATTTCGCCGTCAGCGCCAGTCAGCAATGCCCGCCCGGCGGACAGCCGCTCGGTCAGGCCTGTCACGCTCTGGCCGAGGCCTTGCCCAGTATTGTGGGCAAGTTCGGCTATCGCCTCGATGCGCTGTTCCAGCGCTTCCATTTGCGCTGCCAGAGCTTCACCCTCGGCCGCCGCACTGCGGGCATGCTCTTGCTGGCGCTGCTGCCGGCTTGCAATTTCCTCGTCGATCAGACTAAGCCGGCCAGTAAGGCCTGCCAGAGCACCGGCCTCGCCCTGATCGAGGGTCTCGGACACCGCGCCGCACTCCAGACGCAGGACATCGATGCGCGAACGCAAGGCCACAAGGCTATCCGCCTCCTGCGCGTCAAGAGCGCCGCGTGTGCGTTCGATTTCGCCGGCCAACGCCTGCGCCCGGGCGCGGATGCCGGTCATGGCTTCGGCTTCATAGCTTTCAAACTGTTCGCGGAACCGGGTTCCCTGATCGGTCATGCTAGCGAAGCGGCGGGTAGCGACGCCTTCCAGCTGTTCGGATTCGGCGCGAAGCTCCGCCAATGTCGCCGCGACCAGTTGCCGCAGCGATTCGACCTGACTCTCGCTGGCCTGGCCGAATTCGTTGAGCCGCTTGAAGCCGCTGATCATTTCCTGCAGCTGGGCATGGGCAGAGCGGCCGGCATTGGCAATATTGTTGGTCACGTCGCGAGCGGAATTGGCGATAACCGGAAGCTGGCCGCGGAGCTTTTCCATATTTTCCAGCGCCGCTTCGCTCACCCCTCCGATGGCTTCAACTTGTCCGGAATTGGCCTGGATAAGCGACTGCAGGCGATCCGCGCTTTGCGACAGCCGATCGCTCGCGACTCGGCCAAGCGCGTCGAGATCGCGCGCCTGCGCGGCGATGAATTCGCGGGCCAGACTAAGTTCGCTGTTTACCGACACGAGCCGCGTTTCAAGCTTGCAGGATTCGTCTGCGAGCAAGCGGGCAGCATCGCCGAACCGCGCCGCCTCGCGCCGGCTGTTGCGCATGACCAGTAGCCAGACCACGGCGACGAGAATAACCGGCATGGACCAGTCCGCAATCCAGCTGATCCCTTGATCCAGCGATGCGCCGGCAGCAAGTGCAACGCGCTTCGACCAGACAAAGGCTGCCGTCCAGCTGACCGTCAGTAGCGGTGCAATCAGCACGGCGGCTTGTCCGAAGCGGTCCTGCGTTGGGGATTGGACCGGCTCGTCCCAGGCCCATTCCTCGGCGAGAGGCTCCGACTCCTCGATCGGCGCGGGCGAGCCTTCCGCCTCTTCGGTCAGCAAAAATTCGTCACTGACAGCCTCATGGCCACCCGGTCCGATCGAAACTACGCGATGTGCCCCTGTCATTGTGCACATTTACCATAATTGCCGTGCGGATAAACCCCCGATTAACCTGAAGGCCGTAAAGGTCTGCCATGGCCTATGAACCTGGAGCTCTGGATGCAACGCTCGCGGCCGCTGCGGGCGACGATCCTGTACTGCTCAACGAATTGCGCCAGGCTTTCACCGACAGTCTGGCGCGGCAGATCGACTTGCTGAGCCGCGCGCGCTGCGACGGAAACTGGCAGGTGGCGGCGATGCGGCTCAAGGGGCTGGCCGCCAGTTTCCATGCCAGCACCCTGATCGATCTCGCCGAGGCTGCGCTTGAAACCGTACCCGGAGATCCCGCGATCGTGCGCCGGCTTGAGGCATTTCTCGGCGAATTCAGCGCCGCCTGACAAAGCCCCGCTAAGCGCGCGCTTGGCACAGGCCGCCGCCTTCTTTATGACCCTCTTGCAACTGGCCTACATCCAGCCCGCGTCTGGCCGACGTCTGATGGGAGAGGGACGCTGCGGGTTGCCTTGCTAACGATGCTTGAAGCTGCACGGGGCAACCCGGTCGTGCTGCGCGCGGAGCTCAAGGTGGGAGCGGGCACGCTGGCTCGGCAACAGCTGGCACTGATGCTGGCCATGGAATGCGAGCGAATCATTTGCATCGCGCGCGAAATTTCCCCGCATCTGGTTCGTATGCAGCACGACGCGGAACGCGCGGGAGCGCGGTTCCATGTTGTCCCCGGCGCGCGGGCGCTGGCCGGTCTGGTGACGGCCAATGACGAAGTGCTGGCAATCGCGGATGGTTTACTGGCCTTGCCCCAAGCCGCTCTGAAGTTGCTGGAAGGCAGTGCTGTCGTGCTGGTGCAGCCAGTGGAGCAGGGCGTCGCCGCCGGTTTCGAGAGGATCGATCTCAATCATGCCTCAGGCGGGATAATCCGGATTCCGGGCCGTTTGGTCGAGCGGCTGAACGAATTGCCGGCTGATTGCGATGTCACTTCGGCGCTGACCCGCATCGCCTTGCAGGCCGGCATTGCGCAGCGCGAGCTGCCGGCGGAAGTGCGCGACGGGCTGCGATGGAGGCTGGTTCGCGATGAGGATGATGCGCATGGCACTGAAGCCGGCTGGATCGCCATCCATCTGGGCGACGATGCCCCGGCGACCCCGGGCGCGGTTCTGGCCCGGTTCGCGGTTCGCCATTTCGGCCCGGCGATGCTTCATGCCGGCAGTGGCGGCAATGCGCTGTCGGTCGGCGCGTCGGCAACGGTGTTGATCGCGCTCGCCCTGGGCTGGTTCGGCTTTTCTGCGTCCGCCCTGATTTGCCTCGGACTGGCCTGGACTGTGGGGCGCGCGGCGACAATGCTGTTGCGCGCCGAACGGGAATCGCTGGCTTTACCGCCTTTACGCGAGCGGCGCGAGGCGGTGTTCGTCTGGCTGCTTGATGCGGCGATAGTCACTGTCCTGGCTTGGAGCGCGGGAGCATTTCCCTGGCTCTCGTTCGGGCAGCGGGCCTTTGCGCCGCTGATGCTGCTGTGCCTGGTCCGGCTGATGCCGCGCGCAATTGATCGGCGGGGGGCTGCGTGGATCGGCGACCGGTTGCTGCTGGCGGTGATCCTCGCCATTGCCGCGGGGGCGGGGGCGCTGCCGCAGGCGGTACCTTTGCTGGCCGCAATGCTTGCATTTGCGGGAATCCTGTGGCCCGTTAGCCGTCGGGACTAACGCGAGTTTAACCATGACGCGCTAGAACCCGGAGAATTATGGAAGCTGACGCCACAACCACATTCGCGCAATCCGTCGGGGCTGGGCTGCGTGACGGGCTCGCCAGCGGGGATTCTGTGATCGCCGCACTCGCACCTAGTTTGCGGCAGCTGCTCGAAAACGGCGAGAATCCCCTGCTCGGCGACGAGATCGTCGCGTCAGTTCGCGGCATGGCGAGCGACATCACGCGCCAGTTGATCGACGAGCGGGCGAAAGCGGCCGGTACGCGCGAGTTTGTCGGTAGCGACGACTTTGGGTATGCAGCACTTGCGCAGGAAATTATGCAGAACCCGGCCATGATCGGGCATCTGCACGCTCTCGCAGTCGAATGGCAGCTGACCCGGCGCCTGGAGGTTCGCCACGCTGTCGACCCGGTGTTGCCGCCCATGCTGCAACGCTGGCTCGCAGCCTCCGGCAGTGCGACGGCCGCCCTGGCAATGCAGCTGCTCGCCTCTCAGGCCCGGTTTTGTCAGGCGCAGCGGCGAATGCAACTGCCGCTCAGCGAATTGCCTGGCGATCTTCTCCATGGTGCGCTGCTCACAATGCGCACACTTGCCGGAAGCGAGGCCGAAGAACAGACGGCCAGCGCCGATGCAGCAATCCGCGCGCTGATTGACCCGCGCCAGAGCCGGCTCGGACTGCTGTCGCAGTTCGTCAGCGGAATGGTCGAAACTGTACCTGCCGCGCTTTCGCTGACAGACGCCGGCGCGGCGATCTTTCTTACGGCCCTCGCGCTTGCTTCCGGCCAAATCCGCGACCTCACGGTGCTGGCGACTGACCAGAGCCAGCATGCCCGCCTGGCGCTCGCGCTGCGTGCGTCGGGGCGTACCAGCCAGGCTGCGGCGGAGCAGTTGCTTGCCTTGCATCCCGGCGCCCCTCTTCCGGGCGGTCTGGAGGAACTGGGTCCGGAAGCTGCCGCCGCGATTCTGGCGTCGGGGACGCAACTTGCCGGGGCCTGAGCATGTCAGATGACACGACTGGTCTGGCCCGC
>JANMCD010000009.1:0-1537 GCA_031360905.1 Novosphingobium sp. | reverse complement strand
CCTTTGTCATCGACGCCGCCGTGCATGGTCCCAATCCAAAGGTGAGCAATCTCGTCAACATGGCAGGGGCCGGGCTTGGCGAGGTGGTGGCCGTCTCTGACAGTGACGTCATCATCGCGCCGGGCGCTTTGCAGCGGGCGATCGATTCGCTTGCCCCCGCCAATGTCGGCGCGGTGACGGCACTCTACCGCGCCAGGCCAGGAGTTGGCGGTGATCGCATCCGCATATTCGGCGCATGGTTCGTCGATTACTGGTTCCTGCCAATGGCGGTGCTGCATGCGCGGCTGGCGCCGCTATCGGTAACCTACGGCCCGCTGACGCTCATTGGGCGTGAGTTGCTGGAGAGCGTCGGCGGGCTGGCGGTGCTGGCCAACCATCTGTCCGACGATGCCGAGCTGGGGCGGCTGGTCCGCGCGGCGGGCTATGCGGTCGCCTTTACGCCCGATACCGCCGAGACCCTCGTCAACGACGCGAGCCATCCCGCGCTGTTCGATCACGAACTGCGCTGGGCGCGGACCGTGCGCGGGCTCGATCCGCTGGGCTTTACCGCGTCGCTGGTGAGCCATCCCGGGCCCTTGCCGCTGCTCCTGCTGCTGTACCCGGGAATTGCGGCCATTGCCCTGATACTGGCGCCGTTGCTGCTGCGCTGGATCCTGGTCCGGCTGACCGGGCGCCGCTTCGGCCGCGCCGCAGGGCTGGCAAGTCCGGGACTGCTGGCGATCTGGCTGCGCGATTGCTATTGTTTTGCGGTCTGGGCCTCGGCCTTCGCCGCCCGCCGCGTTGGCTGGCGCGGGCAAAGCCTGCGCGTCGAGCGGCGCGATATTCTCAGCCCGGTGCGGGCAGGGGAGCCTGCCGCATGACCCGGCGGCTGATCGTCACCGCCGACGATTTCGGCATGTCCCTGGAGGTCAACGAAGCAGTCGAGGAGGCGCATCGCAACGGCATCCTCACCTGCGCCAGCCTGGTGGTTGCTGGAGACGCCGCGGAGGATGCGATCCGCCGCGCGAAGCGCTTGCCGGAGCTGGGCGTCGGGCTTCACCTGGCGATGTTCGGAGCGCCGGCCAGCGTATCCGGGCCATCAGTTTTGGCGCCGGATGGAGCGAACCTGGGCGAACGTCCGGTCGGCACCGGGATCGCGGTGATGCTGTCGCCCCGCGCCCGCAGGGCCGCCGAGCGGGAGTTTGCCGCGCAGTTCGACACCTACCGTAAGACCGGCCTGCCGCTCGGCCACCTCGATGGGCATTGGCATTGCCACCAGCACCCTGCGGTGCTGGCGATTGCCCTGAGGCTTGGCAAGCCGCTTGGGCTGCGGGCGGTGCGGATTCCCTATGAGCCATACAGCTTCTCCCGGGACGTCGGCGACGGCTCAAAGCCGGTTGCCCGCTTGCTCCACGCGTTCAGCCATTGGCCGCTCACCAGGGCGATGCGCTGGCAAGTACGAAACGCCGGCATGGCCGCCAACGACCGGTTCTTCGGCAAGACCGATAATGGCGCGATCGACGAAAAGCTGCTGCTCCGCCTTGTCGCGAAGCTTCCC
>JANMCD010000035.1:0-1997 GCA_031360905.1 Novosphingobium sp. | reverse complement strand
GATGAACGGCCGGCCGCTCCCCATCGGCCACGGCGCGCCGCTGCGGCTGCGGGTCGAGCGGCAGCTGGGCTACAAGCATGCGAAATACGTCATGCGCGTGGAAGCGCGTTCCAGCCTGGCGGGGCTCTATGGCGGCAAGGGCGGCTACTGGGAGGACGGCCACGGCTATCAGTGGCACGCGGGGATCTGACGCCTTCCACCTCTCAAGCGATTACCGGAGCCGCACCTCCAGCCTCGACATGGACCAGATGGCGACCTGTGCCGCGCGCTTTGCCGAATGATTTCGCCGCTGCTGCGTTGACCGGAGCGGCGATCTTATGGCAAGCGCAGCAAGGCTGAGATACCGCGTATAAACCAAACGGCAGATCAGTCTCAGCCCGCACCGCCAGAATGGCGATTTTCGGCGGGCTATGCGGGTGTAGCTCAATGGCAGAGCAGAAGCTTCCCAAGCTTACGACGAGGGTTCGATTCCCTTCACCCGCTCCAGCGTCATGGATGCCCGTAGGCTTGTGACCGGATTCATCCTGGCCTTTGTCGCCGTGCTGCTGGCCGGCACCGGCGCGCGCGACCAGTTGGCGTTTGCCGCGCTGGCGCGGAGCCAGGGCTCGCGGGCGGGTATGCTGATTGCCGGTTTAACCGTCAGCATTGTCACCGCCCTGTTCGTCGGATGGGCCGCCTCGATGGTCGCCCCGATGCTGAACAGCGATGCGCGGCTGTTTCTTGCCGCGCTGGCGCTGGGTATTGCCGGGCTGGAGGCGCTGCTGCTGCGCCCTGCCCGCCACGCGGCTGAGCCCACCCATTCGATCGGCGCGCTGATAATCGTGCTGGCCTCACTGCAATTGACCGATGCCGCGCGATTTTTGATCTTCGGAATCGCGCTGGCCGTCAACGCACCCTTGCCCAGCGCCATCGGCGGCGCGGCGGGGGGCATGGTTCTGCTCGCCTGCGCCTGGGCGTGGCCGAAAATATTCACCTGGCAGCTCCTGCGCCGGCCGAGGCACGCGATCGGTGCGGGCCTGCTGTTGCTGTCGGCCTGGTTAGGCCTGCGAGCCTTGGGCATTTAGTAAGGGGCTGATCGAAGACTGGACCGATCATGCCAAGCAGCGGGTATGGTTTTTGTCATCGATCGCGGGACAGGCGGCGCTGCGGCGTTCCTTGCCTTAACAGGCAGTGCTATGCCCGGCGCGTGGCGGAAGTTCATTTCATTGACGGCGCAAGCGGCAGCGACGTTGCCGACTGGCTGGCGTGCCGTCTGGCCGACGCGCTGGCGAACTCCGGGGACGAAATCGCAATCACAGTCCCTGGCGGCACGACCCCCTTCCCCATCCTCGCCGATTTGTCCCGCCGCTCGCTGGATTGGCGGCGCATCGCCATCTGGCCGGGCGACGACCGCATCGTCCCCGAGGACCATCCGGCCAGCAACGTTGGCCGCATCCGCGCGCTGCTCGCACCGGCCGGCGCGCGGATCGTACCGCTGAGCGAAAGCGCCCGCCCGCCACATTTTGCGCTGACCTGGCTCGGCATGGGCGAAGACGGTCACATCGCGTCGCTGTTCCCCAATACCGATCCGCGCGCCGACGATCCCCTGCCGCTGCGCCGCCTGACCCCCGATCCGCTGCCGCCCGAAGCGCCGTTCGAGCGCATGAGCCTGACCATTCCGGCTCTGCTCGACAGCGACGCGCTGCTATTCGTTATCCGGGGCGCAGCCAAGCGTGCGCTGTTCGAAGCGGCAGCGGCAGGCGCGAACGACCTGCCGGTGGCGCGGCTGCTGCGGGCGGCAACGCCGCCCGTCACATGCTTCACCTGATCCCGGCCCCTGCGCACCGCGCCGCGCTGCGCCTGGCCCACGCCATCCGCCTGCGCTGGTGGTGCCTGCGCCAGCCGCGGCTGGCCGGCTGCCGGATACTGGCGTTCGATAGCCAGGAGCACATCCTCCTCGTGCGCCACTCCTATGGCTCGGGCCAATGGATGCTGCCAGGCGGCGGGTTGGCGCGCGG
>JANMCD010000021.1:0-7027 GCA_031360905.1 Novosphingobium sp. | reverse complement strand
CATCTACCGGCGCCGACCAGCTTCCTTCATTACAAGCTGCTCAATGGGCTGGAGGTGCGCTGCGTCAATCCACCGCGCGACTACCGTATCGATTATGTCGGAACCGACGATACCGAATTCCATCTCGATATTCGCGGCCTGATGGACCCGTTCGACATCCACGACCCTGCGATGTCGCCGCTTGCTCCCGCCAACCGGGCGGACCAGATCGCAAAGTCGGGTTTTGGCGCAGGCTATGCCGGACATTTCGATATGACGGTCCGTGTAACTGGTACGCTCAAGCTCTATGGCCGCAGTTTCGATGTCGACTGTGTCGATACCATGGATCACAGCTGGGGCGCGCGCACCGAGCGCAACATGAGTGCCATGTGCTGGTCGCATGGTCACTTCGGTGAAGATTACTGCTGGCATGTCATCTGGAGTAATGACGTGTTCGCTGACGCCAAAAACCAGTACACTGTCGCGCACGGTTATGTGCTTGAGAATGGGAAAGTATACGGGCTCAAGTCAGGCAGCATGGTTGTGACACGCGCGGGCGTCTTGCCGGTCAGTCTCGACATTTCACTTGTCGACAAGGATGATCGCACCCACAGGGTCTCGGGCCGCGCACTATCCAACCATAACTGGATTTGCTACACACCGATCGAGGTTCACCACACATTCTTTGAATTGAAGGCGCGCGGTGACACAGGTTACGGTGTGATACAGGAAATCTTCCCGATCGACATGATCGCCAGGCGGCGAGGTCGGGCATTTGTCGAAAGCCTGGGATAATTTGCAGATGCATTGCTCCACCGGTACCATCGGTTGGCGGATCGCGGGTGCTCCTACTTCAACAGCAACTGTGTCCCCGCCCAGATCGTCAGTGCGGCAGTCAGCCAGCGGATGATACGCTCGGGCAGGAAGCGGAGCGCCAGTAGGCTGCCGAGCTGGCCGCCGATCACTACCGCCACCAGCAGCGGTAAGCCGCCGCCCAGCGCTTCGCCGAAGCGCTCGGGCCCCGCCTTGGCAAGCTGCCCGGCAAGCCCGGTAAGCGAATTGATCAGGATGAACAGGCTGGTGGTCGCCGCAATCCTTCGCGCCGAATTCCAGCGCGTCAGATGCAGTAGCGGCGCGAGGAATATCCCGCCGCCAATGCCGACCAGCCCGGCAAGATAGCCTAGCGGCGCTGCCGCCAGCGGCATCCATCTTGCAGCGCGCTTTGGCTTGCCGCTCCCCGGCGCGTCATCGCGGTCAGCCGCGCGGGGCAGCAGCAGCGCCAGCCCCGCGAACACCAGACTGCCTCCGAGCAGCAGCAGGAACTGCTTTTCCTTGATCGGCGTCAGTCCGCCGAGGAACGCGAGCGGCGCGGCGACCAGCGCCAGGGTCAGCGCACTGCGCCATGGTACCTGCCGCGCCTGGGCAAAGCGCAGGATTCCGCCAGTGACAACCGCGATGTTGCACGTCAGTGAAATGATCGGCAGCACCCGGAAATCGGTATTCGCCAGCGCCAGCAGCGCCGTGTAAGTCGACCCGCCGCCAAAGCCGACCGAGGCGTAGAGCAGCGCGGTGGCGAAAAAGCCAACAGGAAGCCAGTCGAAATTCATCCATCCCCCTTTGCCGGCGGCGACCCGGCACTACCGATCTATCGTGCCGGCGTTACCCTGCCGCGCCGTGGCAATGCTTGTATTTCTGCCCCGAACCACAGGGACACGGCGCGTTGCGCGATAAACCCTGGTCGGCATAGGGGTCCTCACCCGCCAATGCCACACCGCCCCCGCCCAGCGCGCTGAGCATCGACTGTGCACCGGGCGTCATCGAACGGCTGTCATCCTCGCCGGTGAACGGATCGATATGACCGGTGAGGAAATCGGGCAGTTCCGGCAGTTCCATCGGCGCCGCCTGCATGCTGAGCTCGCTGGTCGACAGGATTCGGGTGACATCCTCGCGGATTGTCTCCAGCATCTTCTCGAAGAGACCGAAGGCTTCCTGCTTGTATTCGTTGATCGGCTGCTTCTGCGCATAGGCGCGCAGGAACACCACCTGACGCAGCGCATCGAGCGTGGCGAGGTGCTCTTTCCAGTAATGGTCGAGCCGTTCGAGCAATACGCTTTTTTCCACCTGCAGCCAGACATCGGGGTCGCTGCCAGAGCGAAGCTTTTCGACATGCGCGTCGGTCAGAGCGACGATGCGCTCCTCGATCATGTCGGGTTCGATGCCGTCCTCGGCGACCCAGTCAGCGATAGGCGCATCGACCGCGAGGATATCCTGCACCCGTTCGCTGAGCCCTTCGATATCCCATTGCTCGGGGTAGGAGCCCGGCGGGCAGGCATCGCCGACGATCGCGTTGACAGTATCGTGCCGCATATCGACCACGACATCGTCGACCGCGTCGGCATCCATGATATCGGCGCGCTGGGCGTAGATCACCTTGCGCTGATCGTTCATCACGTCGTCGTATTCGACGACCTGCTTGCGGATGTCGTAATTGCGCGCCTCGACCTTCTTCTGCGCGGTCTCGATCGCCTTCGACAGCCAGCGCGAGCCGATCGCCTCGCCGTCGGCAAGGTTGGAATTCATCATCCGCGCGAACAGCGTGTCCGGCCCGAAGATGCGCAGCAGATCGTCCTCCAGGCAGAGGTAGAAACGCGACAGGCCGGGATCGCCCTGACGGCCCGAACGGCCGCGCAGCTGGTTGTCGATGCGGCGGCTTTCGTGCCGCTCGGTGCCCAGCACGAACAGCCCGCCAGCATCGAGCACCTGCTGCCGTTCCGCCTCGATCTCAGCCTTGATGCGCTCTATCGCAGCGTCACGTTCGGGGCCTTCCGGCATGTCCTTCAATTCGTCGTCAGTGCGGAATTCGAGGTTGCCGCCCAGCTTGATGTCAGTGCCGCGCCCGGCCATGTTGGTGGCGATGGTGACCGCGCCGAGCCGGCCGGCCTGCGCCACGATATGCGCCTCCATCTCGTGAAAGCGGGCGTTGAGCACATTATGCTTCACGCCTTCCTTGTGCAGGAATTCGGACAGCAATTCAGACTTCTCGATCGAGACAGTGCCAACCAGAACCGGCTGGCCGAGCTCGTGCTTTTCCTTGATCCCCACCGCAATCGCGCCGAATTTGTCGATTATGCTTTTGTAAAATTCGTCGTCCTCGTCGATCCGGTCTACGGCCACATTGGTCGGGATCGAGACCACGCTCATCTTGTAAATGTCGAAAAATTCCGAAGCCTCGGTCGCGGCCGTGCCGGTCATGCCGGAAAGCTTGGGATACATGCGGAAATAGTTCTGGAAGGTGATCGAGGCCATGGTCTGGTTCTCAGGCTCGATCTGCACGCCTTCTTTGGCCTCAACCGCCTGGTGCAGCCCGTTCGACCAGCGCCGCCCGTCCATCATCCGGCCGGTAAACTCGTCGATGATGACGATTTTGCCGTCCTTGACGATATAGTCGGTGTCACGCTTGAACATGACAATGCCCTTGAGCGCCTGGTCGAGGTGGTGGACAACCTGGGTGTTCTCGACATCGTAGAGGTTGGAGCCGACCAGCAGGCCTGCGGTTTCGAGAATTCGCTCGACCTTCTCCAGCCCGTCTTCGGTCAGGGTGATATTCTTGGTCTTCTCGTCGGCCTCGTAATCCTCAGGCACCAGCTCCTTCACGATGGCATCGACCGAAAGGTAGAGTTCGGACTTGTCGTCGGTCGGCCCGGAAATGATCAGCGGCGTGCGCGCCTCGTCGATCAGGATCGAATCGACCTCGTCGACGATCGCGAAATTGAACGGCCGGTGGACCATCTGGCTGCGCTCATGCTTCATGTTGTCGCGCAGATAATCGAAGCCGAGCTCGTTGTTCGTCGCATAGGTGATGTCGGCCTCATAGGCCTCGCGCCGCTCGTACTCGGCGATATTGGGCACGATCACACCGACGGTGAGGCCGAGGAATGTGTAGATCTCCCACATCCAGTCGGCATCGCGGCGGGCGAGGTAATCGTTGACCGTGACGACATGGACGCCTTTGCCTTCGAGCGCGTTGAGATAGACCGCCAATGTCGCCACCAGCGTCTTGCCCTCGCCGGTCTTCATTTCGGCGATTTCGCCGCGGTGAAGGACGATGCCGCCGATCATCTGCACGTCGAAGTGGCGCATGCCAAGCGTGCGTCTGCTGGCCTCGCGCACCGTGGCGAAGGCCTCGGGCAGCAGATCGTCGAGGCTGTGGCCTTCGGAGAGCATGTGGCGGAATTTGGCGGTCTGCGCCGCCAGCTGGTCGTCGCTCAGCGTCTCCATGTCGGGCTCGAAGGCGGCGATCTGCCGCACGATCTTGTCGAGCGATTTGACATAGCGGTCGTTGGATGAGCCGAATACGGCCTTGGCGATGGCGCCTAACATATGGGATTCCTGCTCGGTACGGGTTGGCGGCTGCGCCACGCGTGACGTGTGTCGTCAAGCGGACAGCCATCCGGGGAAAACGGCGAAATGAGCAGGCGCGTCTATTCGTGCGAGCGGTCTATCCGCAAGCGGACGGTTGGCGCGAACACATTGATGCGCACGGTATGCCAGCGGGGAATCTCAGCCCTTGCCGCAACATGGACTTTGGCGGGTGCGGCGGGGGATCGTTTCGCAAAAACCGCTCCAACCGCTGCGGGCCTTGCCTCGACCGACCCGACCTCGGCTCCGCCAGCGCCGCTCAGCCGCGCGTGAGCCGGAACGGACTGTGCCGCGAAGCCCAGCAGGGCGAGAAGGGCGAGCATGATGCGAACCATCGGCGGGGCATATAGGCACGGCAGCGCCATGCGTCTATCCCGCCTCGCGCATTTCCTCCCGCTCCCTTGACCTCGCCATGAGGGGCGCTAGGCCCAGACGATGACCGACACCGTTTCGCCGCTCGCTGTCCCCTTCCCCGCGATCCCCGCCATCGCCGGCGTTACCCCGCGTATCGCCCGCGCCGGCTACAAAGACTGGGGCCGCTGCGACCTCACCTATGTCGAGCTGGCCGAGGGTACTGCTGTGGCCGGCCTATTCACCCGGAACGTCTGTTGTTCGAGCGAGGTCGAGATGGGCCGCGAGCAGGTCACGGCCGGCCGCGCCCGGGCGCTGGTGGTCAATGCCGGCAACAGCAACGCTTTCACCGGCTTTCGCGGACGCGAGACGGTCGAGCAGATCATGGCGCAGGTTGCCGGCGGTCTGGCCTGCGATCCGGGGCAAGTGTTCGTCTCCTCCACCGGCGTGATCGGCGTGCCGCTGCCCAAGGACAAGGCGCGCGCCGGGGTCGCGGCAGCGCTGGCGACCGCGCCCTGTTCCTGGGAAGACGCGGCTCGCACCATCGGCACGACCGACACCTTTCCCAAGGGCTCGGTGGCGCAGGCGGTGGTTGGCGGCACGACCGTCACTCTGGCCGCAATCATCAAGGGCAGCGGCATGATCGCGCCCGACATGGCGACGATGCTGGGCTATATCTTCACTGACGCGGCGGTCGAGCCGGCCTTCCTGCAGCAACTGCTCAGCGCGGCAAATAGCAGGACATTCAGCTGCATCACAGTCGACAGCGATACCTCCACCAGCGACACCGTGCTCGCCTTCGCCACCGGCAAGGCAGGCAATGCCACGCTGGCCTCCTTCGACAGCCCCGGCGCCGATGCCTTCGCCGCCGCGCTGGAGGATGTCTGCCGGAGCCTCGCGCATCTGGTCGTGCGCGACGGCGAAGGCGCGCAAAAATTCATCGAGATCACCGTCGAAGGCGCGGTCAGCGACGACAGCGCGAGGGCCATCGGCCTCGCCATCGCCAACTCGCCGCTGGTCAAGACCGCGATCGCCGGCGAGGACGCTAATTGGGGCCGGGTCGTCATGGCGGTCGGCAAGGCCGGCGAGCCCGCTGACCGCGACAAGCTCGGCATCCGCTTTGGCGATCATTGGGTGGCGCAAAATGGGCTAGCGGTTGACAGTTACGACGATGCCCCCGTGGCCGAGCATCTGAAAGGACGCGAAATCAGCATCGGTGTTGACATTGGCCTTGGCCAGGGCCGCGCAACGGTGTGGACCTGCGACCTGACGCATGGCTACATCTCGATCAACGCGGACTATCGCTCGTGATTGTCGGGCGTTGATGGACAGCCTTACCCGTTCGGTTCACGCCATCATGCTGGAGGCGGCGGAGCGGGCTATCCTGCCGCGTTACCAGGCGCTTGCCGCCCATGAAGTGAGCGCCAAGGCGGCCGACGATGTCGTCACTATCGCGGATCATGAAAGCGAGGCAATTCTCGCCGAATATCTCGCCCGGCTGCTGCCCGAAGCCGCCATCGTCGGCGAAGAAGCGGCGCATGCCGACCCGTCGCTGCTGAAACGCCTGGGCGATGCAGTGTGCTGGATCATCGATCCGGTCGACGGCACCAACAATTTCGCCGCCGGTCGCCCTCCGTTTGGCGTGCTGGTTGCGCTGGCTGAGGCAAGCGAGACGATCGCAGGCTGGATCCTCGATCCGCTGACCGGCCGGTTCTGCCATGCCCGGCGCGGCGAAGGCGCGTTCGTCAACGGTGAGCGCATCCACGCACGCGCCAGCGGGGCGGAACCGCCGATTGCGGCCATTTCGCTAATCTTCGCGGATCCGGACAAACGCGAAGCGCTCAAGACCCAGATCGCCCCGCACTACACACTGGTCGATATTCCGCGCTGCGCGGCCGAGCAATATCCGCGGCTGGCACTCGGCCAGAACGACATTTCGATCTTCGAGCGCACCTACGCCTGGGATCATGCTGCCGGGGTGCTGTTTTTGAACGAGGCGGGCGGCAAGGCGGCAAGACCAGACGGCTCGCCCTACAGGGTCAGCGAGGCGGATCGGCCCGGACTGCTTGGCGCCGCGAGCCCGGCGCTATGGGATGCTCTGGCCGAGCGGATGGCGGGAATTTAATCCAGTTGAGCCCCACCCTTTCAGGGGAGGGGAAAACGGCTAAAGCACGCTCTCCAGCCAGCTCTTGAGCTGGCTCTTGGGCGCGGCGCCGAGCTTTTGCGCTACCTGCTTGCCGTCCTTGAACAGCACCATCAGCGGGATCGACTGCACGCC
>JANMCD010000340.1:0-6066 GCA_031360905.1 Novosphingobium sp. | reverse complement strand
TCGCTGGCCTCGCCCTGGACCAGCGTTGCACAGGTAACGTCGCCTTCGATGCTGCCCTCGATGTGGAGATCGGCCTCGGCAACGATATCGCCCCGGATGGCGGTGTCCGGACCGAGGATCGAAAAGCCGGGAGTGCCCACCGAGCGGTTACCCGGCGACTGAAACGGCGGATGCGATACTGGCTTTTTGGGAAACATGCGTTGCTGCCTCGAGAAAAGGACGGGGATTTACGGGCCGATCATGGATTCGAACTTCGAAATGAAGATGCGGTCCGGTCGAGCGGCCAGAATTACCAATAGATCCGATGGCGCTGCCGGCCAAAACCTGGTCGCCACGATGGGTACGGAATGCGGACATATGGGCATAGCGGGTCATCAGACCGTTGCCATGGTCGATCTCTACGCAATTGCCATAGCCCGGCTTGACCCCGGCAAAGGCGACCCTGCCCTTGGCCGCAGCAAAGATCGGCGCGCCGTAGGGGCCGCGGAAGTCGAGACCGGCATGAAATGCCGCGCCGCCAGTGAATGGATCGGCGCGGTAGCCGAAGCCAGACGAGATGTAATCCATCCGCGCCGGCAAATATTGCGGCAACATGGAAAGGCTGCGTTCAAGCGCGGTCATCCGGGCAAGACTGAGCCCCAATCGTTCGAAACGTCCATCCAGCTTGACCTGTGCCGAACCAAACAGCGGGATCAGGGGACCGCCCTGGGCGCTGGTGTCGTTGCGGGCTGCGAGCATTGCTGCCGGGCTCAAGCCCAATTTGCGGATAAGGGCGGAGGCACGGGCGGCGCGGCGATCAGCCAGTTTGGTCAGACGTTCGGCGAAGGCCAGTTGGCGGGCCTCGATCCGGGCCAGGCCTGCCGCCTCAGGCACCGCCGCACTGACTTTGGCCACCGTGCGCGCGGCTTCCTTGCTGCTGTCGGAGACGGTTTCGCCTGCCTGTTGGTCGTTTGGCAATGTGCCGACATGGACCTGTACAAGCTTTTCCATGGCCTCTTGCCGCTGCGCGAGATCGGACGCTACCGTGTCGATCCCCTTGCGATAGGCTGTGACGCGGCTTTCGGCGTTCACTACCCTGGCTTCCCGGTTGATCAAATCGATCCTGTCGCTGCTCGACATCGATCGTGACATTGCCATTGTCGCCATGGCGGCGAGCCAGGTAAGCAGTAACATCGCAGCCACTACGGCGGCACCTATTTGCAATTGGGACGAAATCGTAATGAACCGGACATGTCCCTGCGAACGCATGAAAAACTCGCGGTCGGGGAAGTAGCGGCGCAAGCGATTTTGCCAACCGCCCACGGTTAAATATTTCACGCTACGACCTCGCTTGTTTTGCTTTAGGACAAGCGGTCGGTAGCAGCAGCGAAGCAGTCTGGCGAATCGGCGCGCCGCGTGGCGCATTCGTTTCACGGTGAAGTGCGCGTGCCATACGATAAACCGAGCCGATGAAGTGGAACTATATCGGCGGCTGTATTTGCCAACTTGCAATCAGGAGATCGTGAGGCCGGTGACATTTTGCCTGGCAGCTGTTAGGCAGCGCCATGTCCGCACTTCAACAACACGCCGAATCTCCGCAGGAACTGGTCCGCCGCCTCGCCCTGGCTGGTCGCCAGGCTCAGCGCGCGCTGGCGAAACTCTCCGCCGAGACCAAGGCCGCCGCCCTCTGCGCCGCTGCCCAGGCTTTGCGCGATGCCGAGGGCGAAATCCTTGCCGCCAACGCCCGCGATATGGCTGCCGGGGAGGCCAACGGTCTCACCGGGGCCATGCTCGACCGGTTGAAGCTCGATCCCGCCCGCCTCGCCGGGATTGCCGATGCCGTCGAACAGGTCGCTGCGCTCGCCGATCCGGTCGGCGAGACCATCGACAGCAGCGAGCGGCCCAACGGACTTCGCCTGCGCCGGGTGCGCGTGCCGATTGGTCTTGTCGGGATTATCTACGAAAGCCGCCCGAATGTTACTGCCGATGCCGCCGCGCTTTGCCTGCGCTCGGGGAACGCGGTGCTGCTGCGCGGCGGCAGCGAGGCGGTGCATTCCAACCGAGCGATCCACGCTGCGCTGGCCCATGGGCTTGCCCAGGCCGGTGTCCCGGCCGAAGCGGTGCAGTTGGTCCCGACCCAGGACCGCGCTGCGGTCGGTGCGATGCTGGCGGCGGCGGGCCTGATCGACATGATCGTCCCGCGCGGCGGCAAAAGCCTGGTCGCGCGCGTGCAGGCCGATGCGCGGGTGCCGGTGCTCGCCCATCTCGACGGCATCTGCCACACTTATATTCATGCGGCCGCCGATCCGGCGATGGCGCGAACTATCGCGCTCAACGCCAAGATGCGCCGCACGGGTATCTGCGGCGCGATGGAAACGCTGCTGCTCGACGCGCAATTTCCCGAATCCGCCAGCATTGTCGCAGGCCTGATCGATGGCGGCTGCGAACTGCGCGGCGATGCCCGCGCCCGTTCGATCGATCCGCGTATTCTGCCGGCCAGCGCCAACGACTGGGATAGCGAATATCTCGATGCGATCCTCTCGGTCGCGGTGGTCGATGGACTCGATGCGGCGCTGGCGCATATCGAGCGGCATTCGTCCAACCATACCGATGCCATCGTCACCGCCGACGAGGCCGTTGCCGAGCGCTTTCTTAGGGAAGTCGATAGCGCCATCGTCATGGTCAATGCGTCGAGCCAGTTCGCCGATGGCGGCGAGTTCGGCCTGGGCGCCGAGATCGGCATCGCCACCGGCCGGCTGCATGCGCGTGGCCCGGTCGCGCTGGAAGGGCTGACGACCTACAAATGGCAGGTGCGCGGGACCGGCCAGGTTCGGCCTTGAGCGGCAGGCGCGGGGCGCTCCGGATCGGCCCCTGCACCGGGCTGCTGGGCGGCAGTTTCAATCCGGCGCATGGCGGGCACCGGCACATCTCTCTGTTTTCTTTGGATAATCTTGGGCTTGACGAGGTCTGGTGGCTGGTCTCGCCAGGCAATCCGCTCAAGCCCGCCAGGGCGATGGCGCCGCTGGCGAGCCGCTTTGCCTCCGCCAGCCGCCAGGCGCGCCGGGCGCCGATCCGGGTTACCGCGATCGAACGCCAACTCGGCACGCGCTACACCGTCGATACGCTGCGCAAGCTGCTCCGCCGGTTCCCCAAACGGCGCTTCGTCTGGCTGATGGGAGCCGACAATCTGTCTCAGTTCGAGATGTGGCGAGACTGGCGCGGGATTGCGCGACTCTTGCCGATTGCGGTGATTGCCCGTCCGGGCTATGATAGGGCTGCCTTCGCGAGCCCCGCGATGGCCTGGCTCAGGCGTTTCCGCATCCCTGCCGCCAGTCTTTGCAACCGGGCCGGATGGAGCGCCCCTGCACTGATCACGCTGCATTTCGATCCCGACACGCGTTCGGCCACGGAAATCCGCCGCGCCGATCCGGATTGGCCGCGCCGCTTTCCTTTGAAAGGTCTGCGCGATGCGGTAACGCAGCAGCTTATTCCGGCGGACAGCCGACCGATGGACCCTGCGTGAACTCGCCGCAATCGCCTCGATCCGCATCTCCGACCAGTCGCCTCGAACGTATCATTGTCCGTGGGGCAATCCGTCTTACTTGTCCTTACGAACCATTACAGGAGCTAACTCGATTTACATGACGCAGGCGCAAATCTTGCCGGCCCAGGCCGGCCCCGCCGCACAGCCCGCCGCGACGGCTATCGCCAGCGAGCCCGGATCGCTCCACGCGCTGGTGCTGCAATCGTTGGATGACGACCAGGCGCAGGACGTCGTGTCGATCCCGCTCGAAGGCAAAACCTCGATTGCCGATTACATGGTCATCGCTTCCGGACGGTCAAACCGCCAGGTCGCGGCGATTGCCGAAAAGCTGGCGGAGCGGGTCAAGCATGGCGGTTTTGGTCATGTGCGGATCGAAGGCCTGCCAGCTGCCGACTGGGCGCTGGTCGACGCCGGCGATGTCATCGTCCATATCTTCCGCCCGGAAGTACGCAGTTTCTACAATCTCGAGCGCATGTGGGCGTTTGGCGACAGCCCCGACGCAGGCGCGGCCTGAGCCGGCAGCCGCCGGTGCGGTAGATCGGCAATGCGGCTGCATGTCATTGCCCGGGGCAAGATCGGCCGCTCGCTCGAAGCCGAACTGGCCCTGCGCTACGAAAAGCGGATCGCCTGGCCGTTCAAGCTGACAGAGCTCCCGGAAACCGGCGGCACGATCCCCGCGCCGCTCGCCCCTTGCCGCGAAATTCTGCTCGATGAGCAAGGACGCCAGCTGGCTTCCGAGGAATTCGCCGCACTGCTTGGCCGCTGGCGCGACGACGGGGTGCGCGAGGCGCGGTTTTATATCGGCGCGGCCGATGGCCACGGCAGGGAGATGCGGGCCGGGGCGGATCTGCTGCTTGGTTTCGGCGCGATGACCTGGCCGCATCTGCTGGTCCGGGCGATGCTGATGGAACAATTGTGGCGCGCAACCAGCATAATTGCTGGCCATCCCTATCACCGTTCGGGGTAAGGGACGCGGATGATGCGCCTCCGCTTCGGTCCTGTTGCCCTGCTGCCCCTGGTGGGAGCGGTGACTGCATGCTCTGTTTGGGCGAAGCAGCCGGCGGTTTACGAAAACCCCGGGGAAATCCGCACCGCGCTGGCCCAGGCGCAGCGCGAAGGCGACACTGCTCGCCAGCGCGCCGAACGCCTTGAGGCCGAGGCCGCCCAGGTCACCGAAGCGGCAGAGCGGACCGCCCGTCAGTCAGCCGGTATCGCCGCGCGGATCCAGCAAACCCAGGCCGCCATGGCCGTCAGCCGCGCGCGGCTGGAGCTGATCGAACAGCAGCGCCGGGTTCTGCGGGTACGACTGGCCGAAAAGCAGCAGCCGCTGGTGCGCCTTACCGCCGCGCTGCAGCGCCTCTCCCGCCGCCCGCCGGTGCTTTCGCTGCTGCGGCCGGGATCGGTCCGCGACGCCATGTATCTGCGCGCGATCTTCGCCACCCTGCTGCCCGAAGTCGAGCGCCGCACAGCATCGCTGCGCGGCGAACTTGCCCAGGCCAAGGCGCTGCAGCGGCAGGCCCGGCTGGCGGTGCTGCAGCTTGGCAAGAGCGAAGGCGAGCTCGAGCGGCGGCGCCAACGCCTCGCAAGCCTGGAGACCCGCCAACGGCTCGCCTCGCGCACCATGGGCAGCATCGCCGACCGGGAAAGCGAACGCGCACTGGCGCTGGCCGAGCGGACGAGCGATCTCGATGCGCTGGCGGCCGATCTCGGCAAGGCGAACTCGCTCCGGGCTGAGCTGGCCGCGTTGCCCGGCCCGGTACTGCGCCCGCCGAGGCCCGCAGACGCGCGAATTGCCGCCGTGCCGCCGCCGTCAACGCCGCCCGGCGGACTGCCGACCTATATGCTGCCGGTTTCGGGACGGCTGATTGCCGGCTTCGGCGAAACGCAGCCTGGGTTGCCCCGATCGCGTGGTATTGCTCTGGCCGCCCGGCAGGGCGCGCAGGCGGTCGCGCCGGCGCCGGGGCGAGTGGTCTTTGCCGGGCCGTATCGCGGCTATGGCAGCATCGTTATCATTGAACACGCCGGCGGCTGGACATCGCTGGTGACCGGCCTCGCCCAGCTCGATACGCGGGTTGGCGGCCAGCTGGTCGGCGGCTCGCCGATCGGCATCGCCGGTGCAGGGCGCCCGGTAATCACACTGGAACTGCGGCGCGGCGGCGAGCCGGTCAATCCGCTAGAATATATCAAGGCTCTATGATTTTCGCGCCTTGAGGGTCTAATGCGCCATCTGGCGTTCAGCAATGCGACGCGATATTAAGACTGCTGGCGATAGGAAAATCGGCACTATCACCGCAATTCTCAAAAAGGCGGATCGACCCATGAAACTTGCTTCTCTCACCCGCGCAGCGCTGCTGGTAACCGCCGTCGCCCTGCTGCCGGCGACGACCGCCGGGCTGGCCGCAGTCGATGCCCGTTCCGGCCCGCAATTCGGCAAGCTGCTCGCGGTCTACCAGCTGATCAAGGCGAATTACGTCGAGCAGGTGGATGACGACAAGCTGCTGAAAGGCGCGATCGACGGCATGCTGACCAGCCTCGATCCGCAT
>JANMCD010000337.1:0-2661 GCA_031360905.1 Novosphingobium sp. | reverse complement strand
AACCGCCTCTTGCGGCGATCGGGGGAGCGTGCTCTGGCGCCCTAGGTGGGCCAGATTTCCGGACGGGTCGCCGGGCGGTGTGTCGTCCATGTCACAACCATTGCCCCCTTCGCGCATGGTGCACAAGTGACGTGTTGGTTACACGGGGTTCACAGGCTATCATACCGGACGACCGAATTGTAAAGCGTAACCAATGCGACACTATGGGCCCACGTTGAAATTGCGGGTGAACGCGGCGCTGCCGGCGGGGCTGGCACTCGCCCTGGCGGGAGCAACCGCCGCGCCCGCACAGGACGCGCTGCCCTCGGTCAGCGAATACCGGCTGCCGAGCTCGTCTCCGACCACCCGACCACAAGGACCGGTCGATGAGGATGTCCCGGTAGTACGGCCGGTACCAGCCGCACAGGGCGCAGGGGACAGTGCCGAGGCACCAAGCGTCGAGAGCAAGCCAGCGGCTGACCCGCCGGCCAGTATTGCACCCGCAGTCACGTCGGCACGGCCTGCGCGATCCGCGGGGCCTATAGCGGACAGAGTAACCGTCAGCACGGCAAGACCGGCTGGCGCGGTTAAACCGCCTCTGCTGCTTCCCGCGCCTTCTGCCGCAATCAGTCCCCCGAACCAGGTGTCGAACTCCGTTGTTTCATTTCCGACAGTCGCGCAACTCTCGCCGCCTGACTGGCGCGTCCACTCGGCCCGGGAGCGGCTGGCCAATCAGGCCCTGGAGTTCTGGCCATGGCTTGTCGGCCTCGCATTCCTGCTTGGTGCCGGGCTGGCATATTTGTTCCAGAAAATGCCGCTACGCCGGCTCGCCGGCATGGCCGAAACTCACGCCGACCATTGGGATTTTGCCGAGGCGCCAAAGCCCGTTGCCAAGCCATTAGCACCGAAAATGCCCCGACCAGCGGTTTCGAAACCGGTGACGGCAGCTGCGGTAAAGCCCGCGCCGCGCGCTGCTAGCGAGGCGCCGGAATTCGACGTCAGCAAAGTGTTGGCCGAAACCGGGCTGGCGCAAGTTGCGGATCTGACGGACGCGCCTGCCGCCACAATGCAAGCCGATGCTCCGCGGGAATACGCCGCCGCACGCCCGGCGCTGGGCGTGCTGGTCAACCCGCTGGAAATCACGCTGGCGGCGCGCAAGATGAGTGCGACCCTGCTTAATACCGTGCTCAATTACGAGCTGGTGGTCACCAACAACGGCGATGCGCCGATGGGACCGGTCAGCGTCGGGGGCGACATGATCGGCGCTCACGCTTCGCTCTCAGCCCGCTCGCAACTGGAAATCGCCGGGCAGTCGATCAAGCCGCTGCACCGGCTCGATACCCTTGCGCCGGGCGAAAGCCTGACGCTGTTGGGCGAATTGCGGCTGCCGCTGGCGGCGATCCTGCCAATCCGCAACGGCAACGCCTCGCTGTTCGTCCCGCTCGCCCGCTTCCGGGTGGAAGCGCTGCGCGACGGCGCACCTCCGCTGGTTGTCAGCCGTACCTTCGTGATAGGTGAGACCCAGGCTAATCCGGGCGCGGCGCTCAAACCGTTCCGGCTCGACCTCGGCCCGCGGCTCTATTCGCAGATCGGCCAGCGCGAACTTGCCCTGACCGCCTGATTGACGCTCGACCATTGCCCGCAATGTGGTAATCCTGCCGAGCTGCAACACGAGGAGCATCGCCGCAATGGACAGTCTTGTTTCCACCGAGTGGCTGGCGAAGGAAATCGGCGCAAGCGACCTGCGGATCGTCGATGCCAGCTGGCATATGCCCGATACCGGCCGCGACGCGGCGGCGGAATTCGAGCAGGGGCACATCCCCCGGGCGGTGTTCCTGGGTCTTGCAGAGCTGGTCGATAGCGCCTCGCCGATCGACAACACGATGCCGTCGGCGGAAAAATTCGCCAGCCGGATGCAGAGCCTGGGCCTGGGTGATGACAGCCGGATCGTGCTCTACGATGACAGCGCAATCAAAACCGCAGCGCGGGGCTGGTTCATGTTCAAGCTGTTTGGCGCCCATCAGGTCGCTATCCTCGACGGCGGGTTCGCCAAATGGAAGCAGGAAGGGCGGCCCCTTGCCGAGGGCCGCGAGACGCCGCGCCACTGCCATTTCACCGCCCGGGCGGACGCCGGCAAGTTGCGCAGCAAGGCGGATGTTCTGCGCAATCTTGGGGAGCGCAGCGAACAGCTGGTCGATGCGCGCGGCCCTGGGCGCTTCACCGGCGAAGAACCCGAACCGCGCCCCGGCATGGCCTCCGGCCATATCCCCGGCGCGCGCAATGTGCCCATTGGATCGCTGTTCAATGCCGATGGCACCTATAAGGATAAACCCGCCCTCAAAACCGCGATTACCGGTGCCGGGGTGGATCTGGCAAAGCCGCTGGTGACCAGTTGCGGCAGCGGCATGACCGCCTGCGTGCTGGCCTTCGCCCTGCACAGGATCGGCAAGACCGACGTCGCGCTCTACGATGGCAGCTGGAGCGAATGGGGCGCGGATCCGGACACGCCCAAGGCGCTGGGACCGGCCTGAGTTCTCGCGATGCCCTTTCTTCCCCCTCCCGCTTGCGGGACGGGCTAGGGGTGGGTAAGCACGCCCAGGCTACAGTGGGGTTTCTGTCTGCCCACGCACCCACCCCTAGCCCGTCCCGCAAGCGGGAGGGGAATTGCAAGGCGCAATGACC
>JANMCD010000306.1:0-2683 GCA_031360905.1 Novosphingobium sp. | reverse complement strand
TTACAGTCGGTTACGTTGAACCTCCAGGGTGACACACTGTCACCTCTGTCACCCCCGCTCCACCCACCACTGCAGCAAGTGATGCGCCACGGCGGTGCGCGGCGGAGCGACGAATGCCGCGCCCCGGCCGCCGTCCCGCGCTGCCGCGACCGCGTCCTCGACCTCGGCGCGGGTGAACCAGCGGGCATCCTCCAGCTCGTTGGTGTCGACCACGATTTGCGGATCGTCGGCGAAGGCGTAACAGCCGATCATCAGCGAGGAGGGAAATGGCCAGGGCTGGCTCATCACATAGGTTACATCGCGCACCCTGACGCCGGCTTCTTCGAACACTTCGCGCGCCACCGCCTCTTCGATGGTCTCGCCCGGCTCGACGAAACCGGCCAGCGCTGAGTAGCTGCCTGCCGGAAAGCGCGGCTGGCGGCCGAGGAGGATATTTCCCCCAGAGTCGTTGACATGCTCGACCAGCATGATCGTCACCGGATCGACCCGGGGAAAATGCTCGGCGCTGCAATGATCGCTCATGCAGTTCCTCTGCCAGCCGCCCTTGGCGAGGCTGGTCGGGCTGCCGCAGCGGGCGCAGAAGCGGTGCCGGGCGTGCCAGTCGACGACGCTGCGCGCGCCGCCATAGGTGGCGAGTTCCTCCGCGCTCAATGTCGCCATTGCCTGCCACAGGCGCGGATTGGCCGGAGCGGTGCTGCCATGTTGGCTTGGGGGAACTGCGACGAAGCAGCCGTGGTCGCCGCTCAGCCCGAGGAACACCAGGTCGGCTTCCGGGGCGGCTTCCGCTAGCGAGGCCCAGCTCAGGCAATTGTCCTCGGAAATTACCGGATCGAGTCCGTCGAGCCGCAGCAGCCGGGCAGTTCGGGTCATCAGGGCGGCGAGGGCATCCGGGCTCTGGCGGATGTGGTCCGCCCGGTCGAGCCGGGATCCGGCGAAGGCAATGGTGTTAAGGGTCACAGGTGCACTCTCCCCAGCGCGTCTTGGCGCGCCGCCGTCAGAAATTCGTTGCGAATCGGCCATGTCGTCTCGGGCATGAATTGGACGTAGAGCCCGCCGCGCAGGTCAATGCGAGTATCGACGAAAGCCACGGTTCCCGCCGCACCGCCCCAGCCGAAGGTACCCGCATCCGGGCCGAGACCAACCATGCCGCCCGCGCCGAAGCCGCTGCCCTCCGCTATCGTGCCACGCGTATCGATTCCGGGTGGCAGCAGGTTGGAAATGCCGAGCGCGACCGCCCGTTCGCTCATCACCCGCTTGCCGCCGACTGTGCCCTTGCCGACCAGCACCTGCAGGAAGCGGTCGTAATCGGCCGGCGTGCTTACCAGACCGGCGCCGCCAAAGGCGAAGGGCTCGTGATCGAAGAAGACCGAATCGGACGGGCGGTCGATCGGCACGGGGATACCCGCCAGCACCGCGTAATTGGTCGTGAGCCGCCCTGTTTCCGAATGCGGCACCTGAAAAAAACTACTGGTCATGCCTGCCGGCGCAAAGATGCGATCTTGCAGAAATTCACCGAAACTCCCCGCCCCGGAACAGCGCTGGATAACGAGGCCGAGAATATCGAGGCCCATCGAATAGAGCCATTTCGTACCTGGTTCGGCCTGCAACGGCACCGAGGCAGCGCGGCGCAGAAATTCGTCTGGCCCGGGCGTCGGCACCGGCGAACTCAAGCCCGGGATGGCAAGGCGGGTCACCGATGCCGGCGTCACGCCGAGCCGCAACAGCTCCTCACCCACCTTGTTGCGGGTGATTCCGGCATAGCCGAGTCCAGACGTATGGGTGAGCAGGTGGCGAATGGTGATTGCGGTCGTGGCAGGGCGCGATTCCAGCCCATTGGCCGGATCGAGTGCAACCCGCATCTCCGTAAATTCAGGTGCATGATCGGCGAGCTTGCTGTCGAGCCCGAGCTTGCCTTCGTCGATCAGCATCATCGCCGCCATGCCGGTGATCGGCTTGGTCATCGAATAGACCCGAAACAGGCTGTCGGAGCCGACTTCGTCGCTATCGTCGAAGCCCTCGGTGCCGCGCACGATCCGGCCCATCGGACCATCGCCCCAGCCGAAGGCGGCGAGCGCGCCGGCAAGCTTGCGCTCGGCGACATAGCGTTCGAGCAGCGCGGTGACCTTGGGCCAGCCGGCCTCCATGCCCGAACTGCTGGCCGCCGAGACCGGGCGGACACCGAGGGCGAGGCCCGCGCCAAGCACGGCGCCGCCGCGAATCAGCGAGCGACGGGAATAACCCGATTGCAGTGATTGCCAAACCCTCGCCATCACGCATCTCCCCGCGTCTCAGCCTGTGCCAGCCGCGCCGCCTTGGCGAACAGCGTCGGCAGACCCGCCTCCGCCAGCCTCGACAGCGGCCACCATTCGCCCAGTCCGCTCTTTCCGGCCGCCAGCCTATCGCAATCGCCGCCCGAATACAGCGCCAACTGCATCTGCAGCGCAAAATGGGTGAAGCCGTGCTGAACGACGCCGCCGGCGCGCCATGGTCCGGCCAGCGGTGGCTCGCCCGAGCCGTCGGCGCGGGCGCTCCAGCCGTCATCGGGAAGCGCGCGCATGCCGCCGAGCATGCCCCGGCCCGGCCGCTGCACCAGCCACACCGCGCCGCCGCGCTCGATCCAGAAGGCGCGGCCCTGGCGTTCGGGCTTGGCGGGTTTGGCACGCTTGACCGGATATCGCTCGGG
>JANMCD010000286.1:0-1957 GCA_031360905.1 Novosphingobium sp. | reverse complement strand
TGATCCTGACACATGGCTGGCCCGGTTCGGTCATTGAATTCATGGGCGTGATCGGCCCGCTGACCGATCCGGTTGCGCATGGCGGCAGGGCGGAGGATGCCTTCCATGTCGTGGTGCCATCGCTGCCGGGCTATGGTTTTTCCGCCAAGCCGGCAGCAACCGGCTGGAACGTCGCGCGGATTGGCCGGGCCTGGGCGGAGCTGATGGCGCGGCTGGGCTATGCTCGCTGGTATGCGCAAGGCGGCGACTGGGGAGCGATTGTCACCACCGCGATCGGCTCGCAGGCGCCGGCGGGGCTTGCCGGGCTGCATGTCAACATGGCGATGGTCGGCCCCTTGAAGGAAGAACTGGTCGATCCCGGCCCGGAGGAGCAGGCCGCGCTGGCGGCGAGCGAGCATTATCACCGCTACGAGTCCGGCTATTCGACGCAGCAGTACACCCGGCCGCAGACCATCGGCTATTCCCTCGTCGATTCGCCAGTCGGCTTGGCGGCGTGGATTTATGAGAAGATGATGACCTGGACCGACAATCAAGGCCGGCCCGAAGATGCGCTTTCGCGGGATGCCATTCTCGATAACATCATGCTCTATTGGCTCAACGCCTCGGGCGCCTCGTCGGCGCGGCTCTATTGGGAGAGCTACGGCGGCCTCGGCGAGGCACCGCTTGTGCAGGTGCCGTCCGGAGTTAGCAATTTCCCCAAGGAAATCGTCAAGACACCGCGCAAATGGGCGGAACGGACCTACCGAAATCTGGTCTACTGGAACACGCGGGAAAAGGGCGGTCACTTCGCCGCCTGGGAACAGCCCGGGCCGTTCGTCGAGGAGCTGCGCAAATGCTTCGCGCTGATGCGGTAGGTTAGCAATCGTCGGGCAGTTCGCAGCGCAGGAACAGGCGGTCGAGCGGGCCCCAGGGCATCATCCAGAACAGCGCAACCAGCGCGGCGCAGGCGATGCCGAGGGCGGGGGAGAGCAGGCTGAGCGGGATGCCCAGCGCATAGACGATCACCGAGGCGATGCCCTTGCGTGAGGTTGCGCGGTAATAGATCAGCGATCCCGGGCTTTGCGATCCGGTCCGCCGGACTACCGTTTCCAGCCAGAAATAGGCGATTGCCGGAATCAGCAGGGAGCCCAAATACAGCATCGCCGCCGCCGGACTGAACAGGTGCTCGCCGAGATAGGCGGTCGCGAACGGCACCAGCGACACGGCGAACAGCAAGGCGATATTTGACCACACCAAGGCGCTGGTGACGGTGCGGGCGTGACTGAACAGCCGGTGGTGATTGACCCAGTAGATCGCGATATAGGCATAGCTCAGCACATAGGCGAGAAACATTGGCCATAGCCGCCACAGCGCCGGGAAGCCGTCTTCCTCGGGCGCTTTCAATTCCAGCACCATGATGGTGATGATGATGGCCAGAACCCCGTCCGAAAACGCCTCGATCCGGGCGACGCCTTGACGGCCTTCAGGTTTTTCTGCGTCCGCCATATTTCGTCCTCCCTATCCTCCACCGCGATGGGGGAGGATAGGGTGCACAAGTCCTCAGTTCTTCGCCTTGTCGACCAGCTTGTTGGCACCGATCCACGGCATCATCGCGCGCAGCTTTTCGCCGACCTGTTCGATCGGATGGGCGGCGGCGGCCTTGCGGCTGGCCTTGAGTTCGGGCTGGCCCGCGCGGTTGTCGAGGACGAAGTTCTTGACGAACCGCCCCGACTGGATGTCCGCCAGCACGCGCTTCATCTCGGCCTTGGTTTCGGACGTGATGATCCGGGGGCCGGAGGTGATGTCGCCGTATTCGGCGGTGTTGGAAATCGAATAACGCATGTTGGCGATGCCGCCTTCATACATCAGGTCGACGATCAGTTTCACCTCGTGGAGGCATTCGAAATAGGCCATTTCCGGGGCATAACCGGCCTCGGTCAGGGTTTCGAAGCCGGCCTGGATCAGATGGGTAAGGCCG
>JANMCD010000259.1:0-2291 GCA_031360905.1 Novosphingobium sp. | reverse complement strand
GCCCGCCGGCCAAGGTCATGGATGTCCAGCAGGCGGCGGTTCCAAACCGCGCAGCGCTGGATGCGGCGGGGGTCGGACTGCTTGCGGTGTTCGCCGGCGACGGCACGACCAATGCGCTGGCGACCGGGCTGGAAGGTTGGGGCGGTCAGCTGTTGGTGCTGCCGGGTGGCACCTCCAACCTGTTGTCCAAGAAGCTGCACGGCGATCTCGATGCCGAGGCGATCCTGGCTCAGCTGCCGGCAATGCGCCCACAGCGCTGCAGCTGCATTCGCGGGCCCGAAGGCACTGCGCTGATCGAAATCCTCGCCGGTCCCGGTGCGGCCTGGTCCGACGTCCGGGAAGGTTTGCGCGAGGGCGATATCGGCGAGATTGCCCGCAGCGGCGCGGAGGCCATCCGGCAAAGCTTCACCGGCCCGATGGTCGCGGTGGTCGAGCCGGCAGTCGGCCGGGAAGAAGGCTATACCGGTATCCGGCTGGTGCCGCAGGGTGGAGCCATGCTGGTCGAAGGCTACGGCGCCAGCGGCGCTGCCGATTTGCTGCGTCAGGGTGTGGCCTTGGCCAAGCGCGACTACCGTGAAGGGCCGCATGACGACCTCGGCAGTTTCGGCGAAGTACTCTGCCGATCACTCGGTCAAGCGCCGATCGAGTTGATGATCGACGGGGAACGGGGGACAACCGGGCCGGAAGCACATTTTTCACTTGCCGAGTTTGGCCTCGATCTGCTTGCCAAGGACTAATGACCCGTCCCCTGACCCTGTTCCATCTCAGCGACATCCATTTCGGACTGGAGGACCATCGCGCGCTCGCCTGGGTAAAGGACAGCCTGGCGAGGGAGCAACCCGCCGCGGTGTGCATCACCGGCGATCTGACGATGCGCGCCCGCCACCGTGAATTCGCCGCCGCCTGTGAATGGATCGCTGGGCTGGCGGTGCCGGTGACCGTAGAGGTGGGCAATCACGATCTGCCCTATTTCAACCTGATCGAGCGGTTCACCAACCCCTATCGCCGCTTCCTCAAGATTCAGTCGCTGCTCGAACGCGAGTTGCAGTTTGCGCAGCTGGCGATAGTGCCGCTCAAGACCACTACCCGGGCGCAGTGGCGGTTTCCCTGGGCGAACGGCTGGGTTACCGGCAAGTCGCTGGCCCACACGCTCAAGGCCATCGATGCGCTGCCACACGGCACCAGAGTGCTCGTCACAGCGCACCATCCCCTCACCGAGCGAGGGGCGGGCGGCAAACGGCTAACCATCGGCGGGGAGCGGGCGATGGCGGCGCTGGCGGAGCGCGGCGTTCTCGCGGTGCTGACGGGCCATATCCACGATGCCTTCGATATCCTCCAGCAAACCGCGGCGGGGCCCTTGCGGATGATCGGCGCGGGCACTTTGTCGCAGCGCATCCGCTCGACCCCGCCCAGTTTCAATGCGCTGACCATCGATGGCGCGAAAATCTCGGTTGAAGTCCGCAATCTCGAGTCCGTGCCGACGCCGGCGATGCAGATCGCGGCAGTGCCGGCAAACGCCCTGCCGCCGCGCCAGCCGGAAGAACCGGTCGCGCCGATCGGCTTGGTGCCGGTCGAGGATCCGCCGGTGCATTGAGCGGTCCGGGTGGCGGAACTGAGGCGCTGCGGATGCAGGGGCGATAATCGGGGCAAACGAAAAGGGCGGCCCGTTGCCGGACCGCCCCTTGTTGTTGCGATAAAATCCGTCGTGTCAGCGCTTCGAGAACTGGAAGCTCTTGCGGGCCTTGGCCTTGCCATACTTCTTGCGTTCGACCACGCGGGGGTCGCGGGTGAGAAAGCCGGCGGCCTTAACCGCGCTGCGCAGCAGCGGCTCGAACTTGCTGAGCGCCTGCGAGATGCCGTGCCGCACAGCGCCGGCCTGGCCCGAAAGTCCGCCGCCCTTGACCGTGCAGACGACATCGTACTGGCCGGAGCGCTCAGCAACGTCGAACACCTGATTGATCACCAGCCGCAGCGTCGGTCGGGCAAAATAGACTTCCTGATCGCGGCCATTGACCGTGATCTTGCCTGATCCGGGCTTGAGCCAGACGCGCGCGACCGCGTCCTTGCGCCGGCCGGTCGCATAGGAGCGGCCCTGCGCATCGACTTCTTTTTCGCGGATGATGGCCGGCGGGCCGGTGCGGATGACCGGGGCTGCCGGTGTAGCGACATCGGCCTCGGGCACGGCGGCCGGGGTGCTGGTGAGAGCGCCGAGGTCGGCGAGATCGGTGACGGAGTTATCGGACATCATGCGCCAACCTTATTCTTGCGGTTGAGGGCGGCAACGTCGAGCA
>JANMCD010000227.1:0-2124 GCA_031360905.1 Novosphingobium sp. | reverse complement strand
AGGTGCCACCCGGCAGCACCAACAGCTGACCGCCCCAACCTTCCAGCCCGGTCGCCAGCGCATTGGTCGTGCCGTCGCCGGCGAACACCGCAAGCAGTCCGACCCCCGCCGCATCCAGCGCTGCGCGGTCTGGAACCGGTGCCTGCTGGACATCTATGACCATAGCCGGCGGGCTCGCATGGCGCTCCAGCGTGCCGATCAGATTTTGCACTGCCTCGTGGTCATTGCTGCCGCTCGCCTCATTGACCACCAGCCAAAGGATCTGTTGCACCGCCATGGGGGCAAAGCGCAGTCCGGCCGGCAAGGTTCCCGTCAAACGCTATGCGACAGGATCAACCATGCCGAAATCCCGTTCAGCGCGCTGTAGGCCATATAGCCCCACGCCCATCCCGGCGAGCCGTTGGCGATCATCAGCATCGCGCCTGCCAGCATGACGAATTCGACAGCGAAGCTGAACCTTCCGCCGAGCATGTGGAAGTACCACGGCACCTGCTCTAGCAGCGGATGGCCGCTTTCGAGCACCGCCTTGTGCATCGCGAAATTGACGATGCCGCACAGAAAGACGAAGAAAATGGCCATGTCCCAAAAAGTCTAAGCCTCTTGCCGCCACAAAGCCACCAGTGCGCTGGCTATCCTGCCAGCAGGCCCTCTTTTGCGATCTTTTCCTTCCACACCAGCGGCGCAAGCTGGTGGACATTGTTGCCATCGGCATCCACGGCCACGGTGGCCGGCATGTCCTCGACCGTAAATTCGTAGATCGCTTCCATGCCAAGGTCTTCGAATGCGACCACTTTTGCCTCGCGGATCGCCCGTGCCACAAGATAGGCCGCGCCGCCGACTACCATGAGATAGGCGACCTTGTGCCGGGCGATCTCCTGCACAGCGCCCTGCCCGCGTTCGGCCTTGCCGATCATCACGAGCAGACCGAGCTCGAGCATCATGTCGGTGAACTTGTCCATGCGGGTGGCGGTGGTCGGTCCGGCCGGCCCCATCACCTCGCCCATCACCGGATCGACCGGGCCGACGTAATAGATCGCCCTGCCCCGGAACTCGACCGGCAGCGGCTCGCCCTTGGCCAGCATGTCCTGGATGCGCTTGTGCGCAGCGTCGCGGCCGGTGAGCATCTTGCCGTTCAGGAGCAGCCGGTCTCCGTGTTTCCAGCTAGAGACCTCGGCCGGTGTCAGCGTATCGAGATTGACCCGCTTGGCCGCCTTGTCGGGCGTCCAGTTGACGTTGGGCCAATCGTCGAGCTTCGGCGTTTCCAGGAAGCTCGGGCCGGAACCATCGAGCGTAAAATGCGCGTGGCGGGTGGCAGCGCAATTGGGGATCATCGCCACCGGCTTGCCGGCGGCATGGCACGGCCAGTCGAGGATTTTGACGTCGAGAACCGTCGATAGCCCGCCCAGGCCCTGTGCGCCGATGCCCAGTGCATTGACCTTGTCGAAGATTTCGATGCGCAACGCCTCGATGTCGCTCGCAGCCCCGCGCGCCTTGAGCTGGCCCATGTCGATCGGTTCCATCAGGGCCAGCTTGGCGAGCCGCATGCAGTGTTCGGCAGTTCCGCCGATGCCGATGCCGAGCATTCCCGGCGGGCACCAGCCGGCACCCATCTGCGGCAGCATCTCCAACACCCATTCGACGATGTTGTCGCTGGGGTTCATCATCTTGAACTTGGACTTGTTTTCCGAGCCGCCGCCCTTGGCCGCGACATCGATCGAAACTTTGCGGCCCGGCACCATGGTTACGCTCAGCACACTGGGCGTGTTGTCGCGGGTGTTGCGCCGGGTAAAGGCGGGATCGGCGAGGATCGAGGCGCGCAGCTTGTTTTCGGGGTGATTATAGGCCCGCCGCACACCCTCATCGACGACGTCCTGCAATGACATCGCCGATTCCAGCCGGCAGTCCTGGCCCCAGTCGACGAAGACATTGACAATGCCGGTATCCTGGCAAATCGGCCGGTGGCCCTCGGCGCACATCCGGCTGTTGGTGAGGATTTGCGCGATCGCGTCTTTTGCCGCCGGGCCCTGCTCCGCCTCATAGGCCTCGCCCAGCGCGCGGATGTAGTCCATCGGATGGTAATAGCTGATGAACTGCAGCGCGTCGGCGACGCTTTCGATCAGGTCC
>JANMCD010000218.1:0-4226 GCA_031360905.1 Novosphingobium sp. | reverse complement strand
GGATCGGCCAACCAATCGGCAAGCGCGACGATGCGGGGGTCGGGGCGATAGGGAGCTGCTTGCGGTTCGGCGCGCATTGGACGATAGTGGGGGCGAGGCGCCCGCCTTGCAAGCCGGGCGTTGGCAATCGCGAGGGGCGCGTCCAAACCATGAGTGAGTTCTCCGATCGTTTCTGGTCGAGCCGTGATGGCCTGAAGCTGCATTACCGGGATTATCCGGGCCGCGAGGACAGGGTGCCGGTGATCTGCCTGCCGGGCCTGACGCGCAACGCCCGCGACTTTGAGGGCGTGGCGGCACGGCTGGCGGGCGAATGGCGGGTGCTCTGCCCGGATATGCGAGGACGCGGCGACAGCGCTTATGCCAAGGATTCAGCCACCTACAATCCGCTGCAATATGTCGATGACATCACGTTGCTGCTGGAGGATCAGGGCATCGCGAGCTTTGCGGTGATCGGCACTTCGCTGGGCGGATTGATGACCATGGTGCTGGGCATGATCATGCCCCAGCGCATCGCCGGCGCCGTGCTCAACGACATCGGCCCCCAGATCGAACCGGCAGGCATCGCCCGGATCAAGGATTATGTCGGCCAGGGTCGCAGCTTCCCCACCTGGATGCACGCCGCCCGCGCGCTTGAGGAAATCCAGGGACTGGCCTATCCGGATTACCAGATCGACGACTGGCTGCGCGTCGCCAAGCGGCTGATGACGCTGGGCAGCAACACCCGCATCGTGTTCGATTACGACATGAAGATCGCCGAGCCGTTCGCCCACATGGACCCCGACAACCAGGCCGATCTGTGGCCCGGCATCGATGGGCTGGCCGACAAGCCGGTGCTGATCGTGCGCGGCGCGCTGTCGGATATTCTGTCGCAGGCCACGCTCGACGAGATGGTCAGGCGGCTAGCCAATGTGGAGACTGTCACGATCGGGCGGGTCGGGCACGCGCCGACGCTCGACGAGCCAGAGGCCGTTGCGGCGATCGAGCGCCTGCTTGCCCGCGTCGCCTGACCCCGGAACGCGCCCATTGCGCTTTCTGCACCTCCATTCGAGCTTCCAGCCCGGCGGCAAGGAGCTGCGGTCGGCCAAGCTGATCAACGCCTTCGGCCGCGGCTTCGAACACACTATCGTCTCCGCCGAGCCCGCTGCGCTGAGCGCGGCTGCGGCGATCGATCCGGGCATCCGGGTCGATTACCCGGCCGACTTCCCGCCGCTGGCCGGCTCGCCGCTGCCGGGCCGGTTGCAGCGTCTGGCGCGGGCGCTCAAGGGCTACGACCTTGTCCTGACCTATAATTGGGGGGCGATGGATGCGGTAATGGCGCATACCCTGTTCGGCCAATCGCTGGGCCTGCCGCCGCTCGTCCACCATGAGGACGGTTTCAATCAGGACGAAGTGCTGCGCCTCAAGCCCGGACGCAACTGGTACCGGCGGATTGCGCTCGGCCGCGCTGCCGCTCTGGCGGTGCCGTCGCAGCGGCTGGAAGGGATCGCCCTGGAGGTCTGGCACCAGCCGCGCTGGCGGGTGAAACGCATCGCCAACGGGATCGACACCGCCGCCTATGGCCGCAAGGCCAAGCGCGACGCGCTACCGCGGCTGATCAAGCGGCCGGGCGAGTTGTGGCTTGGCACCCTTGCCGGGCTGCGGCCGATCAAGAACTTGCCGCGCCTCGTGCGCGCCTTCGCCAGTCTGCCCGAGCCATGGCAGCTGGTGATCCTGGGCGAAGGGCCCGAGCGCGAGGCGATCCGTGTCGAAGCGATGCGGCTGGAGATTGCCCACCGCGTCCATCTGCCGGGGTTTGCCACCGAGCCGGCCAGCGCTCTCGCCCTGTTCGATCTGTTCGCGCTTTCGTCCGACAGCGAGCAGTTTCCGATTTCGCTGGTGGAGGCGATGGCGGCAGGGCTGACGGTGGTGGCGCCGGCAGTCGGCGATGTCGCGAGGATGGTTGCCGAGGCCAACCGTCCGTTTATCAGCCCTGTCGGTGACGAGGGCGCGTTGGCGGCAGCGTTGGAACGGCTGGCCGGGGATAAGGCGCTGCGCCAGTCGATCGGCGCGGCAAACCGCATCCGGGCGCGCGCCGATTATGACGAGAAGGCCATGATTTCCGCCTATCGCGCGATTTATTTCGGGGCGATCGAGCGGCACCGGCAGGTTGAATCGTTCAGCCCTGCTTCACGGCTGGGGAGGCAGCGATCATAGCCATTGAATTGGTAATCCCATTCGTTAAACAGCCCGCGTGATCCCGGGTCCGGCTCGGGCCCCAGTTAGACAGAAGGCGCCCGTTTTGGCCCTGCGACCCAAGCGACCCGAATCCCGCAGCGAACAGCTGGCACAGCGCGATGCCGCCCAGCAGGATGTGTTCCTGCGCGAGGTCGACGAGGCGCTCCGCCAGGATGACATGACGGGCGCGCTGAGGCGGTACGGCCTGCCGCTAGGCGTGGCGATCGCGCTCGTGCTGGTGGGCCTCGGCGGCTATCTGTGGTGGGGCAATCGGCAGGGCGAGCAAGCCGGCCAGCGCGGCGAGCAGCTGACACTGGCGCTCGACCAGATCGACGAGGGCCGGATCGCCGCCGGCGACCAGCAGCTGGTGCCGCTGACGAGAGAGTCCGCCGGTGGCACACGCACGGCGGCGCAGCTGATGCGCGCCGGCATCGCCCTGCAGCAGGGCCGCAAGGACGAGGCGCTTAAGCTTTATGGTGCGGTTGCCGCTGCTGAAGACGCGCCCCAGCCGTTCCGCGATCTCGCGGCGATCCGGGCCGTCGCGGTCAATTTCGATGCGCTGCCGCCGCAGCAGGTGATTGCCCGGCTGAAACCGCTCGCGGTGCCGGGCAACCCCTGGTTTGGCAGCGCGGGCGAACTGGTCGGCATGGCGTACATCAAGCAGGGCCGTAACGAACTCGCCGGACCCCTGTTCGCTGCGATTTCGCGCGACAAAGAAGCGCCGGCGAGCCTGCGCAGCCGGTCGCGGCAGCTTGCCGGGCTGCTCGGGGTCGATGCCATCGATGATCCGGTCAAGGCCGCCAGCGGGGCGCAGCCCTGACAATGTCTCATGAGGAATAGCGCATGATGCCCACGATCCGTTTTCGCCGTCTGGCGTTGCCGCTGGTGCTTGCCCTGGCAGTGGCCGTCTCGGGCTGCGGCATTTTCGGAGGGAAGGGCGGGCCGAAAACGCCCACCGTCGGCAACCGCGTGCCGATCCTCTCGCGCATCGATTCCGACGCACAGGTCGATCCGGCGCTTGCCGATGTCGCGGTGGTGCTGCCGCCGGAGGATGCCAACGCCGATTGGCCGCAGGCTGGCGGCACCGCCAGCAAGAGCTACGGCCATCTCGCACTCGCGCAGAACCCGCGCCGGTTGTGGAGCGTCGGCATTGCCGGGTCGAGCAGCAAGCAGCGGCTCGCCGCGGCCCCGGTTATCGGCGGCGGGCGGCTGTTCGTGATGGGCACTGACGGCGTGGTGTCGGCGTTCGATGCCGCCAGCGGCGCGCGAGGCTGGCAGCGCGAATTTCCGGTTTCCGGCGAAGGCAGTTCATCGGTGTTCGGCGGCGGTGCGAGTTTTGACGATGGCAAGCTCTATGTCACCACCGGCCTCGGCGAAGTCGCGGCGCTCGACGCTGCGACCGGCAAGGAAATCTGGAAGGTTAAGCCGGCTGGCCCCCTGCGCGGCTCACCGACGATCGCATTCAATGCGGTCTATGTGATGACCCAGGATAACCAGATTCATGTGCTGAACACCGGGGACGGCAAGCCGCTGTGGAAAGAATCGGGCTCGACCGGACAGGCCGGGGTGTTCGGCGTTGCCGCACCTGCAGCCGGGCAGGGCACGGTCATTGCCGGCTACAGCACCGGCGAGCTGGTCGCCTATCGCTATGAAAATGGCCGGACATTGTGGTCCGACGCATTGGCCCGCACCTCGATTTCAACCCAGGTCGGCATTCTCACCGATGTCGATGCCGATCCGATCATCGATTCCGGCCGTGTCTACGCGCTGGGGCAGGGCGGCCGCATGGCGGCTTATGAGCTGCTGACCGGTCAGCGGGTCTGGGAACTCAATCTCGCCGGAATTTCGACCCCGGCAGTGGCGGGCGATTGGATATTCACCCTGACTGACGACGCCCGCCTGCTGTGTATCGAGCGCAGCACCGGCAAGGTGCGCTGGATCACTCAGCTCGCCCGGTTCAAGAACGAGGAAAAGAAGAAGAACCCGATATTCTGGACCGGCCCGGTGCTGGC
>JANMCD010000074.1:0-26212 GCA_031360905.1 Novosphingobium sp. | reverse complement strand
ACCTGTCGGAGGGGTCCCACCTCTCCTCTAGCGCCGCGCGTGACGATTGGCGGGACCCCTCCGTCGCTTCGCGCCACCTCCCCGTGCCGGGGAGGATTGGGTGAAAGACTTCGCCATTTCGGATAGCCCCGCCGTCCAGGCCCAACTCGACCGGCTGGGCGCGCTGGCGCTGCCGCAGGGGCGTTTCGCGTTGGACACGATTCGCTCCCTGCTGGACCGTCTGCGCGACCCGCAGAAGCACATCCCGCCCGCTTTTCACGTCGCCGGAACCAACGGCAAAGGCTCGACCTGCGCCTTCCTGCGGGCGATGCTCGAGGCGCAGGGCCTTACCGTCCACGCTGCCACCAAGCCGCATCTGGTGCGCTACAACGAGCGCATTCGCATCGCCGGGAAGCTGATCACGGATGAACTGCTCGCCAGCCTGCTCGGCGAAGTTCTGGACGCCGGGGAGGATCTCGCCCCCAGCTTCTTCGAGGTTACCGCCGCCGCCA
Organism: Novosphingobium sp.; assembly: GCA_031360905.1. GTDB lineage: Bacteria > Pseudomonadota > Alphaproteobacteria > Sphingomonadales > Sphingomonadaceae > Novosphingobium. The sequence goes on along the minus strand of JANMCD010000074.1, from coordinate 25,721 downwards.
GCTTCCTCGCCTTCGCCCGGCATCCGGCGGATGCCTGCGTCATCGAAGTCGGCCTCGGCGGGCGGTTCGATGCGACCAATGTGCTGGAGCGGCCCGCCGCCTGCGGCATTGCCTCGCTGGGGATCGATCACGAGGCCTTCCTGCTGCGCCCCGAGGACGGTGTGCCGCAGGAGCCCTTGGCGCGCATCGCCTTCGAAAAGGCCAGCATCGCGCAGGCTGGTTCGCCGCTGGTGACGCAGAGCTATCCGCGCGGTGCCGCTCGCGCCGTCGCCCGGACTGCTGCGCAGCGCGGCGCTGAGCTGTTCATGCGCGGCCATGCCTGGGGTGCGCAGGTCGGTTCGGAGGGGATCGAATATTACGATTGCTACGGCCCGCTTGATATGCCTTTGCCGTCGCTGGCCGGCGTGCATCAGGCCGACAATGCCGCGCTCGCCGTCGCCATGCTGCGGCATCAGGACCGGGTAGATGTTTCCCCCGAGGCGATGGCGGCCGGTATTCGCGCTGCGCGCTGGCCGGCACGGTTACAGTTGCTGGGGGCCGGCCCGCTCACCGCATTAGCACCCCGGCGGCGGGTGTGGCTCGATGGCGGACACAATCCCGATGCCGGAGCGGCAATTGCACGGTATTTCGCGAAGTCGGAGCCAATCCACCTCATCATCGGCATGCTGGCCAACAAGGACCCCGCCGCGATGCTTGCTCCGTTGCTGGATCGGCTTGCCAGCATCACCACCGCTCCGGTTCCGGGCCACGACAGCCATCCGCCTTCAGCCTTTGCTCAAACGGCCAAGGGCGCGGAATCAATCGAAGCAGCGCTGCGATCGCTTTCACCCGAAGGTGATGTGCTGATCGCGGGTTCGCTCTATCTCGCGGGCGAGGTGCTGAGGCTCAACGGGGAGATCCCCGACTGATCAGTGCGAAGTCTCAGCCTCGCCGTCGCTGCCGCCGCCTGCCGTGCCCATTGCCGCGTCGACCAGCCCGGTGCGGCTCATCCACCAGAACAGCACGATCCCCGGCACTGCGAGCAGCGTGGTGAGCAGATAGAAGTTCACATAACCAATACCCTCGATCAGCCCGCCTGCCGTAGTACCGGTTACAAACCGCCCCACTATGCTGGCGCCCGCAGAGATCAGCGCATATTGCGATGCGGTGAAGCGCAGATCGCACAGCGCCGAGAAATAGGCGACCACGACTACCCCGCCGTAACCCGAGGCGATGTTTTCAAAGCCGATCGCTGCGGCCATGCCGAGGTTGGAATGCCCTGCCGCCGCGAGCGCCGCGAAACTGAGGTTGGAAACCGCCATCAAGACCAGCGCGAGCAGCACCGAACGTTTGAGGCCAAGTTTGGTATAAGCAACGCCGCCGATAAACACGCCAATCAGATAGGCCCAGAAGCCTACCCCGACGTCCCACAAAGCGACCTCGTCATTGCTGAACCCCAGATCGTCGAACAGCAGACGAAAGGTGAGGTTGGCCAGAGTGTCGCCGATCTTGTGAACCAGAATGAACAGCAGCACCAGTAGCGCGCCGTGGCGCTGGAAGAATTCAGCGAAAGGCCCGGTGATCGACGACCAGACTTCGCCGATCCCACGCTTCGTAACCGGTTCTCGGTGGCGTGGCGGCTCACCCAGGAACAACGCGGTCAGCATTGCAGGCAGGGCAAAAACGGCGCAGGCCATGTAGGCTGCGCTCCAGCCCATCCGCGCCGAGACCACTAGGGCGAGCGCGCCTGCCCCCGCCGAGCCGATCCGCCAACCATACTGACTCATCCCCGAGCCGGTGCCCAGCTGATAGGGCTTGAGCGTTTCGATCCGGTAAGCATCGATAACGATATCGAAGGTAGCCCCCGCCGCGCCGACCAGAATCGCGCACGTCGCTGTCCAGGCAATATCAGCAGCCGGATCGACCAGCGCCAGATTGACCACGGCTGCGATCACCAGCGCGCCCGAGACGAGCATCCATGAAACGCGTTGGCCGAGCCCGCCGATCCCCGGCAACCGGACCCCGTCAACGATCCACGCCCACAGGAACTTAAGATTGTATACTAGGAAAGCCAGCGTGAAGGCCGTGACGGTTTTCTTGCTGATCCCATCCTGCGCCAGCCGCGTGGTCAGCGTCGCGCCGATCATTGCATAGGGAAAGCCCGAGGACACGCCGAGGAAGAACGCCGCGAGCGGCTCCTTTTCGAAATAGGGTCTGAGCGATCCCATGAGGCTGCGCGGTGCGTCGGCTGTCGTCTCGGTCATGGGCGATCCCTTCCGCTTTTGCCTTGACCCGAAAGGCTAGCGGGGATTTGCCGTAGGGGCAGCCTTTTGACGCTTCTTGTCCACAGGGCTAAGGGGCGGCGGATGACCATTGCCTCCGAACCTCGAACTGGCGCGCGATCCGGCGAACGTATCGCCAAATTGCTCGCCCGCTCCGGCATCGCCAGCCGCCGCGAGGTCGAGCGGATGATTGCCGAGGGACGGGTGAAAATCGGCGGCGAGGTCGTGACTACGCCGGCGACGGTGCTGGAAAATCTCAGGGGGGTCACGGTCGACGGCGTGCCGGTGAAGTCGGCCGAGGCGGCGCGGCTGTTCGCGTTCCACAAGCCGCCCGGGCTGATCACCGCCGAGCGCGATCCTGCCGGGCGCCCGACGATCTACACGGCGCTGATCAACGCGCTGCCCAAGGGCACGCCCCGACTGGTGCCGGTCGGCCGGCTCGATCTCAGCACCGAGGGGCTGCTGTTGATGACCAACGACGGCGAATTGAAGCGGGCGATGGAGCTGCCGTCGTCCGGCATCCCGCGCACCTACCGTGCGCGCACCTATGGCGTGATCAGCCAGGCGCGGCTTGAGGAACTGATCGAGGGCGTTACCATCGACGGCATGCATTACGGCAAGATCGACGCCAACATGGAGCGCAAGACCGGCCGCAATCAGTGGATCGAGTTGACCCTGACTGAAGGCAAAAACCGCGAAGTACGCCGGGTTCTGGAGCATCTCGACCTCAAGGTCAGTCGCTTGATCCGCACCTCCTACGGCCCGTTCCCGCTCGGCGACCTGCCGCGCGGCGCGGCCGTGGAAATTGCGCAAGTGGCAGTTGAACGGTTCAGGAAGACGCTCAAATCTTCGCCGGAACCGGGCGAGAAACTGCCGCAGTCTGGCGAGGGTGACGGCGTCCAGACGAAGCGCCGGTACTGGCGCAAGACACCCAACCGGCCGCCGCTCGGCAAGGGGAGAGGCTGAGGTGCTCCGCATCGTCGCGGGTCAGTGGCGCGGGCGCAAGATTGCGACGCCGCCAGGCGAGACCACCCGACCGACCGCCGACCGCACCCGCGAAACCCTGTTCTCGATGCTTACCAGCCGCCTCGGCAGCTTCGAAGGGCTGGCGGTCGCCGACCTGTTCGCCGGCTCCGGCGCGCTCGGACTGGAGGCGCTGTCGCGCGGCGCGGCAAGCTGCCTCTTCGCCGAGCATGATGCAGCGGCGATCCGCGCGCTTCGGGCCAATATCGCCAATCTGCGCGCCCAGCCGCAATGCGATGTCCGCGCCGGCTCGGTGATGACGCTGGGTCCGGCGAAGCAGCCGCTCGACCTTATCCTCCTCGATCCGCCTTATAACAGCGGTGCCGGGGGTGTGGCGCTCGAGCGGCTGGTGCGGCTCGGGTGGCTCGGCGCCGGCACCTGGGTCAGCCTGGAAAGCGCGGCCGATGAGGCACCGGTGCTCAAATCGCTGGAGCGGGAATCGGAACGGCGAGTAGGCAAGGCGCGGCTTACGCTGTTCCGGGCCAAAGCCCTACCCGCATAGGCCTATCGCGGCGCAGAAGTCGGGCGGGCCGCCGGCTCCGGCACCCGCCCGAACCATTTTCCGGCGCGGCTTACCTCTTCGATCTATGCCGACGCGCCGCACCGCCCTCGCCCGGATTTTGGCAACTGTCCTTCAACTGGGCTGTGCAGACCGGATAGACCTTGTTCATCGCTTCGACCGGCGGCGGAGTGAGCGCGCCCTTGTAGGGGCCGGCCTGATAGCTCGGGTCAGCTGGCATCGCGGGCGCAACCTCTGACGCGGCGGTGGACGGATTGGGCGGTGTCTCCGTCGCGGTGCCAGGACCGGGGGGATTGGCCTGAACCACAGTCGGCGGCGGCGAACCGGCCATCTGCGCCTCGATCGAGGCCCAAGCCGCCACGCGCTGCTCCGGCGTCATCGCATAGACCTGCCGGCGTTGCTCGTCGGTAAGCGCCAGCCAACCGGTCGCCTGATTGGTCGGCAGTGTCCAATAGTAGACCCGGTAATCATAGGGCCAGGCAGCATAGGCAGAGCGCTGTTCTGCGGTCCACGCATCAAACATCGCTTGCTGCTCAGGGGTCAGGGCATAGATCCGGCCTTCGTCGGTCATAACCGTCCCGGCGGGCGGCACTTGGGCTGTAAGAACGGCGGGAGCGGCGAGAATGGCCATGAATCCCGCGCCGGCAAGAAGCGTGCTGCGCATTATGGTTCTCCATATTTCGACTGGTATGTGCCGCATGATAACCCGCGTGCGGAGCGATTGTTCCGCAGGATACTCAAGCGCGCTTGCACCGCGACTGGCCGTTCCCTAGCTGTTCGCCAATGAATGACGCCGAATCCTTTGCCTCGGATTCGCTGCTGGCGGGCCTCAACCCGCCGCAGCGCGAAGCTGTGCTCACGACTGAAGGCCCGGTGCTGATGCTGGCGGGGGCCGGCACCGGCAAGACTGCGGCGCTGACCGCGCGGCTCGCCCATCTGGTCCGTTCCCGCCGCGCCTGGCCGAGCGAAATCCTGTGTGTCACCTTCACCAACAAGGCGGCGCGGGAAATGCGTGAGCGCGTCGGCCTGCTGATCGGCGCAGCGGTGGAGGGGATGCCCTGGCTTGGCACCTTCCATTCGGTCGGCGCCAAGCTGCTGCGCCGCCATGCCGAACTGGTGGGCTTGCAGTCCAATTTCACCATCATCGATACCGACGACCAGCTGCGCCTGCTGAAGCAGCTGATCCGGGCGAACGATCTCGACGAGAAGCGCTGGCCCGCCCGCCAGCTCGCCGGGCTGATCGATCGTTGGAAGAACCGCGGGCTCGGGCCCGCCGACCTCGATGCGGTGGAGAACGAGGCCTATGCCAACGGTCGCGGCCAGCAGTTCTACCGGCTCTATCAGGACCGCCTGAAGGCCCTCAACGCCTGCGATTTCGGCGATCTGCTGCTACATGTTCTGGTGATCTTCCGCAGCCACCGCGAGGTGCTCGAGCAATACCAGAATCGCTTCAAATATATCCTGGTCGACGAATATCAGGACACCAACCAGGTCCAGTACCTGTGGCTGCGCCTGCTGGCCCAGACCCGCAAGAACATCTGCGTGGTGGGGGACGATGACCAGTCGATCTACTCCTGGCGCGGCGCGGAGGTCGCCAATATCCTGCGCTTCGAGAAGGATTTCCCCGGCACCAGGGTGATCCGGCTCGAACAGAACTACCGCTCGACCCCCGATATTCTCGCTGCCGCCTCTGGCCTGATCGGCGCCAATAGCGAGCGACTGGGCAAGGTGCTGTGGACGACACGCGGCGGCGGCGACAAACTGCGGGTGATCGGCGTGTGGGACGGGCCGGAAGAAGCGCGCCGGGTCGGTGATGAGATCGAGCGGCTGGAGCGCGAGGGCGCCTCGCTCGATACCATGGCGATCCTGGTGCGCGCCCAGTTCCAGACCCGCGAATTCGAAGACCGCTTCATCGCCATCGGCCTCAAATACCGGATCATCGGCGGCTTCCGGTTTTACGAACGCGCTGAAATCCGCGATGCGCTGGCGTACCTGCGCGTCGTTGCCCAGCCGTCCGATGACCTCGCATTCGAGCGCATCTACAACGCCCCCAAGCGCGGGCTTGGCGACAAGACGCTGGAAAAAATGCACCGCCATGCAAGGGCGCGGGGCCTTCCGCTCGCCGCCGCCGCGCTGGAGATCGTCGACACCGACGAACTGCCGGCGCGGGCGCGCAATAGTTTGCTGGCGCTGATGCGCGATTTCGCCCGCTGGCGCGACCTGGCGAAAACCGCCTCCCCCGCCGAACTCGTCCGCATCCTGCTCGACGAATCGGGCTACACTGCCGCGCTGCAGGCCGAACGCAGCGCCGAAAGCGGGGGCCGGCTGGAAAATCTCACCGAGCTCGCCCGCGCCATGGAAGACTACGAAACCCTCGGCGATTTCCTCGAACACGTCAGCCTGATAATGGACAATGACGCCGCCAGCAGCGACGAAAAAGTCACGATCATGACGATCCACGCCGCCAAGGGGCTGGAATTCGACCATGTTTTTCTGGTCGGTTGGGAGGAAGGCGTGTTCCCGTCGCAGCGGGCGATGGATGAGGGCGGGCTTGCCAGTCTCGAGGAAGAGCGCCGCCTGGCCTATGTCGCGATCACCCGGGCGAAGCGGCGCTGCACCATCCTGCACGCTGCGAACCGGCGCATCTATGGCCAGTGGACCAGCTCGATCCCCACCCGTTTCATCGCCGAGCTACCAGCGGCGCATGTCGATCAGGAAACCACGCTTACTGGCGGCGCTTCGTTGTGGCGGGCAAACTGGTCGGAGCGCGCCGATCCTTTCGCCGACGTCGCCCGCGACCGGCCCGACCGTGCCCAGGCGCGCGGACCTGGGTGGCAGCGGGCGGCAGCAACGAACTTCGACCCCGCCCCCCGCCGTCTCGCCGAACCCACCCGCAGCGCCGCCAGCTTCGCCACGAAGCCGAGGGGGGATATCGGCGTAGGCGCGCGGGTGTTCCACGACAAGTTTGGTTACGGCACGGTGGCCGCGCAGGAAGGCAACAAGCTGGAGATCGATTTTGAGAGCGCCGGCAGGAAACGGGTGATCGACAGTTTCGTGCGGTTGGGGGAATGATCCTCACGTTCCGGGCGGGAGCCTAGAGCGCCGAAACCCCCAGGAAGCCGGGAACCGGGCCGTTCCATTCGCTCTCATCGGCCGGTTTTGCTGCAGGCTGGCGGCGCGGCGCGCGCTTGGGCTCGGACGGGCGCGCTGCTTCGCGAGGCTTGTCCTCACGCGGCGGACGAGCTTCGCGCGGCGCGCGGGTTTCCCGTGACTCGCGGGGTTCACGCGCCTCGCGCGTATCCCGAGCCTCGCGCGGTTCTCGCGTGTCACGGGGGGGACGAGCCTCACGCGGTTCGCGCGGCTCTGAAGGCCTCGCTTCCCGCGGTTTGCGTTCCGCGCGGGCGGGCCGTTCTTCCCGCGCCGGACGCTCGTCGTTTGGCGCCTCACCCAGCTCATAAACCGGAATCTTGCCGCCGGTCAGCTTCTCGACATTGTCGATCGCCTCGGCGTCTTCCGGCGTTACGAAGGTGAAGGCGCGGCCCTTTGCGCCGGCGCGGCCGGTGCGGCCGATGCGGTGGACATAGTCGTCGGGATGCCAGGGCGTATCGAAATTGAAGATGTGGCTGACGCCCTTGATGTCGAGGCCCCGCGCGGCGACGTCGCTGGCGCAGAGGATGTTGATCGTCCCGGCCTTGAACCGGTCCAGTTCGGCAATCCGCGCCGGCTGTTCCATGTCGCCGTGTATCTCGCCGGCGGAAAAGCCGCTCTGCTGGAGGCTCTTGGCCAGTTCCCTCACCGTGGTCTTGCGGTTGCAGAAGACGATAGCAGTGGTGACGTTATCGGTGCGGAGCAGCTGGCGCAGTACGTCGCGCTTGTTACGGCTTGAAACCGCGACCTTGTGCTGGGTAATATTGAGGTTCGAGCTGGCCGGGCGCGACACCTCGATATATTTGGGGTTCGACAGGAATTTATCGGCCAGCTTCTTGATCGGCGGCGGCATGGTTGCGGAAAACAGCAAGGTCTGGCGGTTGGGCGGCAGCTTGGAACAGATCGTCTCGATGTCGGGGATAAAGCCCATGTCGAGCATGCGGTCGGCCTCATCGATCACCAGCAGGCTGCAACCGGTGAGCAGGATCTTGCCCCGTTCGAACAGGTCCATCAGCCGGCCTGGAGTGGCGATCAGCACATCGACCCCGTCTTTGAGCGCCTTGACCTGATCGCCCATCTGCACACCGCCGATCAGCAGCGCCATTTTGAGGTCGTGATTCTGGCCGTATTTTTCAAAGTTCTCGGCGACCTGCGCTGCCAGCTCGCGCGTTGGCTCAAGAATCAGCGAGCGCGGCATCAGCGCCCGGCGGCGGCCGTGCGCGAGAATGTCGATCATCGGCAGCACGAATCCGGCGGTCTTGCCGGTGCCGGTCTGGGCAATGCCGATGATGTCACGCATCATCAGCACAGACGGGATCGCCTGCGCCTGGATCGGGGTCGGTGTGTCGTAACCGGCCGACAAGACCGATTGCAACAATTCGTCTGACAGGCCGAGATCGGCAAATTTCATAAGCTTGGGCGTTATTTCCGGAAAGTAATGGCAGCTGGCCGTTGCCGGCCTGCGGTTCGCATTGCCCGGTTTTTCCCGGGAAAGCTGGCGCGCCCTAGGCCCAATGTCGCGGCAAAGTCAAGGAAATGCCGCCTCGTCCGATGCCGGCTCAATCATCCGGTTCGATGATCTGCCGGATGCGCGATAGCCGGCAATTGGCCCCGCTGCGCGAGCGCAGCGTATCGCGCTTGACGCACATCTGTCCGTCGGAATTGCGTTCGACGTAGAAGCCCGAATAAAAATCGCGCGCACTGCAGGCTCGCTCTAGCGCGGCGCTGACAATACGGCGGTCGCGCATGAACAAAATCAGCCGATCATCGCCGCTCACTTGCACCCCGGCTATCCCGGAGATTGGCAAGCAGCGCCCGATGTCGCGTTCGTTGGCGCGCGGCGGGGGTATGCGGCCCGGCATGTCGACCAGCATGTTTGACGGCGGAGGCGCGGAGCGCGGCGTAATGCGGATCGTCACGCGCTGCTCAATGCGCACCTGATTCTCCGCAGGCAGCTCGAAACTTCGCGAAAATGTCTGGAAGACCATGTTTCCGGCAGGATCGAAAGCGGGTACTGCTGAATCCATCGGCAGTGTCAGCCCGCTCGGTCCTGTCTCCGCGGGCAGTTCAAACCCCTCACGGCCAGCATCGACCGTTCCGGCAGCGGGCAGCAGCATGGCCAACGGGGCAAGCCAGGCGGCAACAAAACTCATCGTTTGGTCCGCTTACTCACCGTCACGACCCACTCCCACAAGGCAAACACATGTCAACCGGCATAGCCCATCCGCTTGAACCACCGCTTAACCCCAGGCTTGCCGGATGCAAACTCCGACGGATTGTGGCAAAGCAGCGGTCATGACCGATATCGCAGCCTTTCTCGAACAAGCCGCCGCGCTGCTGGGTCCGCGCGGGCTTACGCAGGACGCCGATCTGATCACGCCCTGGCTGACCGACTGGCGCGGGCGCTATACCGGCCGCGCCTGTGCGATGGCTTCGCCGGCCAGCACCCAGGAGGTTAGCGCGCTGGTGCGGCTGTGCGCCCTCCACCAGGTGCCGATCGTCCCCCAGGGCGGCAATAGCGGCATGTCGGGCGGGGCGACGCCGGACGAGTCTGGCGCGGCGTTGTTGCTCTCCCTTCGCCGGATGAATGCGGTCCGCTGCCTTGATGCGGTGACGCGCCAGGTCACCTGCGAAGCCGGTGTGGTCTTGCAGAGCCTGCATGAGGCTGCGGCCGAATCCGGCTTGCGCTTCCCGCTCACACTGGGCGGCAAGGGCTCGGCGACGATCGGCGGTCTCATCTCGACCAATGCCGGCGGCGGCCAGGTGCTACGCCATGGCTCGATGCGCGCGCTGGTGCTGGGGCTGGAGGCGGTGCTGGCGGACGGAGCCGTGTTCTCCGCGCTGACGCCGCTGAAGAAGGACAACCGCGGGTTCGATCTCAAACAATTGCTGATCGGCTCGGAAGGTACGCTGGGCATTGTCACCGCCGCCACCTTACAGCTGGTGCCGGCGGTTGCCGAGCGGGTGGTGATCTGGGCCGGCATGCCGACGCTGGGCGACGCGCGCAGCCTGCTGCTCCAAGCCGAGGATGCGTTGGGCGTCGCATTGGAAGGTTTCGAAGTCATGCCGCAGTCCTGCCTCAAAGCGGTGCTCGAGTATCTCCCCGGCTCCCGCGCACCGCTGACCGGCGCACATGCATGGCATGTCCTGATAGAGGCTGTCGCAGGACGATCGGGCGCCGATACTCTGCGCGATGACTGCGAGGCGATGCTGGCCGAAGCTTTCGAGCGCGGCCTGCTGCAAGATGCCGCCATCGCCGCCAGCGAGGCACAAGCCGAGGCGTTCTGGCTGTTGCGCGAATCGGTCGCCCCCGCCGAGCGCGCGCGCGGATTCGCGGTGCAGCACGATATTTCCGTGCCGGTCGAACGGATGCCGGAATTCGTCGAGGCGGCTGTGCCAGCGATCGAGGCGCAATGGCCGGGAACGCAGGCCGTCGCTTTCGGCCACCTCGGCGATGGCAATGTTCACTTCCACGTAATCGCCCCGCCCGGCGTCGAGCGGCAGACTTGGGAAGACACGCAGGGCACGGCAATCAGCCGCCAGGTCAACGATCTCGTGACGAGCTGGGGCGGCTCGATTTCGGCCGAGCACGGCATCGGCCAGGTCAAACGCGACGAGCTGGCGAGGCTTGGCGACCCGGTGGCGCTGGCGATCATGCGGCAGGTCAAACGCGCACTCGATCCGGATGGTTTGCTCAATCCGGGCAAGCTGCTTGCACCCGCGCCCGGCAGCGCCTAAAGGCTCGCCCTTCCCGACTTTGAGCACCCGGAGACACTTCATGGCCAGTGCGCCGCAAGCCGCCCAACTGCCCCTGTTTTACAACGATCTGATGCCGCTGAACAGCCGCGATCACGGCAAGTGGCACAGCCGCTCGACCGATAAGGCGAAGTGGCTGGCCGGCCAGCACGCCGTGCCGTTGACGGTTGAGGAATTTCCCCAGGCGCAGCGCAATTTTCCGATCATCTTCTCGATCGGCGAAACTCCGGTGCCGCTGGCGCTGATGGGCCTCAATGAAGGTGTTAATGTTTTCGTCGGCGAAGACGGCGAAGTCAGCGGCCCGGTCTATGTGCCCGCCTATGCTCGCCGCTATCCGTTCATGCTGGCGCGGCTTAACCCCGACGCGACCGATCTGTCGCTATGCTTCGACCCGACCACCGACCTTATCGGCGAATTCGATGATGGCGCCCCGCTGTTCGATGGGGAAAATCCCACCGAAGCTTGCAAGGCGACGCTGACCTTCTGCGAGCAATTCGAGATAGCCGGCCAAAAGACCCAGAATTTCATGGACGAACTGCAGAAGAACAAGCTGCTGATGGACGGCGAAGTCGCCATCCAGCAGCAGGGCAATGAGCAACCGTTCGTCTATCGCGGTTTCCAGATGGTCGATGAGACCAAACTGCGCGAAGTGCGCGGCGATGTGTTGCGGCAATGGAACCAAAGCGGACTACTGGCGCTGATCTACGCCCATCTGTTCTCTCTGGAGCTGATGCGCGATATCTTTGGCCGTCAGGTGGAACTTGGCAAGGGGCCGGTAACGCTGCCAAAAGTTTGACCGTTTGACGCGGTCTCGCGCTGATTGCCGCGAAGTTGCGCGGTGACTCGCTCCTGGCCGATTCAGGCTTGTAACTTCCGATAATTCGGCTTAGTTTAATATTGTTCTGCTGGCGCTACCCTCATGGCCCAGCAGTTCTTGGTGCACTTTGTGCACCTCCTCCCTGAACCTTGGCCACCTCGTGCATTGCGCGAGGTGGTTTTTTATCGGGATTTGCGATTTTACTGCGCCGCCGCAGCAAATTATTCGGCGGCTTCCTGCCAACTCGCAACGGTATCCAATTGGCCCAGCGTCGCCACTTCACCCGCCAGGCGCCGCACCAATCCTGCCAGCAGGTGAACCATCGCGGCAAAGCCCTTGCCCGGTTCGGCCAGGCGCATATCCAGATAGCTGCTGCGGTCGATCTCGAGCTGGAGCGCATGCCGGCCAAGCTCCGGCGCACCGTGACGGTCCAGCACGTAGCCGCCAGCATAGGGCCGATTGTGGGCGGCGCCGCGGCGCATCTCAGCGAAATAGGAGAACACCGAGCCGACCAGGCTACCCTCGCAGGTCGCGCCAAAGCGGTCCCCCAGCACGAATTCCGGCGGCGGTTGGCTGCCGCGCAGGGTGAGCGGCGGCATGGAATGCAGGTCGAGCAGCAGCGCCGCGCCCCAGCGATCGCGTAAATCCGTCAACGCTTCGCCAAGCGCGGCGTGATAGGGCTCATGCACGCCGGCAATCCGTGCCGACAACTCGGTTTCGTCATGCCGCCGCTTCCACAGTTCGCCGAGTCCCGGCAGGCGGCGCGGGATCAGGCCGAGTCCGCTGCGCGCCCGCCGGCCGGGCGTGTAACTGCCGACATCGACGGGTCCCCCTTGGCTGAACATTTCCCAGTCGACATCGTCGGCGGCGCGATTAAGATCGATCATCGCGCGCGGTGCATGCGCGAGCAGCAGGGTGGCCCCGGTCTGCCGGGCGACCTCCTTGGCGAGGACATCGACATAGCGATCCTCGAGCCTGAGCGATGCATAGCCGGGATTGCGCATCCGCTCGAGCAGCGAGCCGGTGTAGGCGCGGCCGGCATGGGGCACGGCGATCAGCACGGGAATCGCCGATGGGACAGGCCCGCTCAGGCTGAAGGCGTGGGCATCGGGGAAACCGGGTATTTCCCCCCCGCCCCGCGATTGCGAATCGCTGCTGGCAGCTCCATCTTGCGTCATGCGCGCTTGCTGAACTGTCCGGCCGTCTGTGTCAAAGTCGGGCAGCGCCAAAAACAGGCAAGTTTTTTAACTCCGGTCGCGGTATATGACCCTCTCAGGCGGCGCTTGAGGCAATCCGTCGTGCAAATGGGCCGAACCGATGATCCGTATCCTGCTTGCCGAAGATGAAGCTGCCATGCGCACCTATCTGGCCCGGGCGCTGGAAAATGCCGGCTATGACGTGGTTGCGGTCGACCGCGGCACCGCCGCCATCCCTTACCTCGAAGCTGAGCATTTCGAACTGCTGCTGACCGATATCGTTATGCCGGAAATGGACGGCATCGAACTCGCCCAGCGCTGCGCCGAGCTTTGCCCGGACACCAAGGTGATTTTCATCACCGGTTTTGCCGCGGTCTCGCTCAAAGCCAGCCGCGAGGCACCGCATGCCCGGGTGCTGTCCAAACCGTTCCACCTGCGCGACCTGGTCATGGAAGTGCAGCGCGTGCTCGGCCAATCGGCACAAGCTTCGAACTGACACCGCCGCCCGAGCCACGCCGAGGACGGGCCCTTCGACTTTGCTCAGGACATGCTTGCATCGCAAACAAGGCGCGGCTAAAGGCGCACCCCTGCCCGGCGCGACGGCGCCGGGCAAACCGGCCCTGACCGGCGCGCCGGAGCCGGCAATCGGATAGTGTGGGCGTATAGCTCAGTGGTAGAGCACTGTGTTGACATCGCAGGGGTCGGAAGTTCAATCCTTCCTACGCCCACCATTCCGGGGCAGTGATCCCAGAAAGGCGCCGCTTGCGGTGCCTTTTTCGTTGGTTGTCAGTGTGCCGCGAGCATTTCATCGACCCAGGCCGGCACCAGCGCGGTGGCCGAGCCGTGGCGAGACCGGTGGAACCAGGGCGAACCCTTCGATCGCTCAAGGTTAAGCTCCAGCGTATCGGCACCAAGATCGCGGGCTTGGCGCACGAAGCCGGCGGCGGGATAAACCGCGCCCGACGTGCCGATCGAGACGAACATGTCACAGTCCCGCAGTGCGGCGTAAATCGCCTCCATGTGGTAGGGCATTTCGCCGAACCAGACGACATCGGGCCTGAGTTGGCGGGCGCTGCATGCCGGACAGGCCGGGCGCTCGATCAGCGGACCGGTCCAGGGCGAGCGGACATCGCAGACGGTGCACCAGGCGTTGAGGTGCTCACCGTGCATGTGCAGGACACGTGCCGCGCCGGCGCGCTCGTGCAGGTCATCGACATTCTGGGTAACAATCAGCAGGCCCCCGGTCCATGCCCGGTCGAGCCGGGCGAGCGCCTCATGCGCGGCGTTAGGCTCCTTGGTCTGGATCGCGGCGCGGCGCATATCGTAGAAGCGCAGGACGAGGTCTGGATCGCGCGCGAAAGCTTCCGGCGTGGCGACGTCCTCCACCCGGTGCTGTTCCCACAGCCCGCCCTGACTGCGGAAGGTGTCGATCCCGCTTTCGGCGCTGACGCCGGCGCCGGTGAGGACGACGATATTGCGGATGCTGTTGTTGAGATTTAGGGCCATCGCGGCCATGAAGCATGACCGCAAGAGGAGTTGCAATGGCGAGAATCGGAATCATCGGCAGCGAAGGACGCATGGGCCGCGCATTGATGGATGCGATCGCCGCCTCTGGCGAAACCCACGCCGGCGGCATCGATGTTGGCGGCGACCCGGCGGCGCTGGCAGCGGCAAGCGATGTTCTGGTCGATTTCTCCAGCCCCAAGGCGCTGGAAGCCAACTTCGACGCCGCCATCGCCGCCGGCGTGCCGATCGTGGTCGGCACCACCGGTCTCGAGGAGCGCCACCACTGGCTGTGCGATCATGCCGCCAGCAGCATCGCGGTGCTGCAGACCGGCAATACCTCGCTCGGCGTCACCATGCTCGCCTGGCTGGTGCGCGAGGCGGCGGCGCGGCTGGGCGAGGACTGGGACATCGAGATCGTCGAGACGCATCACCGGATGAAGGTTGATGCGCCGTCCGGCACCGCGCTGCTGCTGGGCGAAGCGGCGGCCAAGGGGCGGGGCGTGTTACTTGCCGACTGCAGCGAGCGCGGCCGTGCCAGTAATCTGCCAGGGGGCATCACCGGCGCGCGCCAGCCCGGCGCGATCGGCTTTGCCAGTCTGCGCGGCGGCAGCGTCGCGGGCGACCACACCGTCCAATTCCTTGCCGACGACGAACGCATCGCCCTCTCCCACCTCGCCGAAAATCGCGCGATTTTTGCCCGTGGCGCGGTCAGGGCGGCGCAGTGGCTGATCGGCAGGCCAGCCGGCCGGTATGCGATGGGCGAGGTTCTGGGGCTGACTTGACAATGTCCGTTAGATTGTACATGTTTCTGTCATGGATATTGTCACTTTTTCTGAGGCGCGCAACAACCTGAAGTCCGTTCTGGACAAGGTCGTCGATAACAGCATGCCGACGGTGATCTTTCGCCAAAGGGGCAAGAGTGTGGTCGTCATGTCCAAGGACGACTATGACCGGTTAAGCGAAACCGCATATCTGGTTTCCAGTCCAGCCAATGCCAAGCGCCTGCGTGAATCGGTTGCGCAGATCGATTCAGGCAAAGGCATCGAAGTCAATCCCGACACGATGAAGCCAGTTTGAAGCTCGTCTTTTCGCCCCGAGCTTGGGAGGACTATCGCTGGTGGGCCGACCAGGATCGCAAGCTGCGCGCCAAAGTCGATGCGTTGATCGCCGATTGCATGCGATCGCATTTCAAGGGCGTGGGCAAACCTGAACCTCTTAAGGGCGAATTCTCTGGTCTGTGGTCGCGCCGGATCGATGACGAACATCGCATGGTCTACCGAATCTCCGGAAGCGGCGATGCCCAGATCCTCGAAGTCCACCAATTGCGCTTTCACTACAACAAATGAACCGCACACAGACCTTCGAATTCTTCCGCCGCCTCGCCGAAGTCAATCCGTCGCCCGAAACCGAGCTCGCTTTCGGTAACACCTACCAGCTTCTCGTTGCCGTGGTGCTCTCGGCGCAGGCGACCGACGTCGGGGTGAACAAGGCGACGCGGCCGCTGTTCCGCGACGTCAAGACGCCGCAGCAGATGGTCGCGCTGGGCGAGGAAGGGCTGAAGCAGCACATCAGAACCATCGGGCTGTTCAATGGCAAGGCGAAGAATGTCATCGCGCTGTCCGAAATTCTGGTGCGCGAGCATAGCGGCGAGGTGCCTGCCGACCGCGATGTGCTCATTACGCTCCCCGGCGTCGGCCGGAAGACCGCCAATGTCGTGATGAACTGCGCCTTCGGGGCGGAGACCTTCGCGGTCGACACCCATATCTTCCGCGTCGGCAATCGCACCGGCCTCGCCAAGGGCAAGAATGTGCTGGCCGTGGAGCAGCAGCTCGACAGGAAAGTGCCGCAGCCGTTCCGGGTCGGCGCGCATCACTGGCTGATCCTGCACGGTCGCTACATCTGCAAGGCGCGCACGCCCGAATGCTGGCGCTGCTTGGCGGTCGACCTTTGCGCCTACAAGCTCAAGACCAAGGAACCAGCGGCGCAACAAAACGTTTCAACGGAACGCAAAAGCGCCACGAACCGCCGATGAAGGAAAATGCCATGCGCCGCCCGCTGCTTGCCCTCACCCTTCCCCTGCTGGGGCTTGCCGCTTGCACCTACGACCGGCCAGGCGACCGCGGCCCCTATGTACCAGCCGCGCGGATCACAGGCCCCGCTGAAAGCTGCGTATCGCTCACCCAGCTGCGCGATTCCCGGGTACGCGACGACTTTACGATCGACTTCATGCGCGATGGCCGGCGCGCCTGGCGCAATGTCCTGCCCAACCGCTGCTCGGGGCTGAAGAGCCGCGACTCCTTCACCTACAAGACATCGCTCAGCCAACTGTGCAGCACCGACATCATTTACGTCCTGGAAAACTACGGCGGCAGCCTGGAGCGCGGGTCCGGTTGCGGGCTGGGGCAGTTCGTGCCGGTCGAACTGGAGCCTCGCCGCTAACTCTCGCTCCGCGCTGAGATCACCGTCGCGGCAACCAGATCGCCGACTACGTTGAGCGTGGTGCGGCACATGTCGAGGAAACGGTCGACGCCCAGAATCAGGCCGATTCCTTCCGGTGGCACACCCACCGAGCCGAGAATCAGCGCGATCACCGGCAGCGACCCGGCCGGAACCCCCGCCGTGCCGATGCCGGCCAGGATGCACACCAGCATGACGAACAGCTGATCGCTCAACCCCAGCTGCACCCCAAAGAACTGTGCGAGGAACAGCACGGTCACCCCCTCGAACATGGCTGTGCCGTTCTGGTTGGCGGTCGCGCCAATGGTCAGAACAAAGCGCGAGATGCGTGGCGGCAGCTTGAGCCGGGTTTCGGCGACGCGCAGCGCGGTGGGCAAGGTGGCGTTCGACGAAGCGGTGGCGAAGGCCATGACGCTGGCCTCCTGGGTCTCGCGGAAAAAAGCGATCGGGTTTTTGCGTCCAAGAAACGCCAGCAGCGCCGGGTAGACGACGAACATCTGGATGGCCAGCGCCAGCAGCACCACGCCCACATAAGCGGCGAGCTTGACGATCAGCTCCCAGCCGAACTGGGCGGCAAGATTGAACATGAAGCAGAAGATGGCAAACGGCGCGAGCTGGATGACCAACCCGATCAGCCGCATCGAAACCTCGAATACCCCCTCGAAAACCTGCTTGAGCGGCTCGGTGCGCGGACCCTGCACCAGCAGCAGGCCGATGCCGAAGAACAGCGCGAAAAACATCACCGCCAGCACGTCGTTCGCGCTCATCGCGGCGATCAGATTGGAGGGCACGATATTGATCAGTGCATCGACCCCGGTCTTGGCCTCGCCCGATTTCTGGATGATACCTGCGGCCCCGGCCCCCGCGTCGCCAATCATCGCGCGCGCCGCGGCGGGATCGACGCCGGCGCCGGGCCTCAGCAAATTGACCAACGCCAGGCTGACGGCGACGGCGATGCCCGAGACCACCACGGTATAGGCCAGGGTCTTGAGGCCGATCGACCTGAGCGCGCGGATTTCGCCCATCTCGGCTATGCCGACGACCAGCGCCGAGAACAGCAGCGGCAGCACCAGCATGAACAGCAGCCGCAGGAACAACTGACCGATCGGGTTGGTGACATAGGTGACGACAGCGTCAAGCCAGGCCGCATCGCGCGCCCCGGCATAGACCGCCAGCCCGCCAAACAGACCGAGCAGGAACCCGATGAGGATCCGCCATTGCAGGCGGCTATGGCCGGGCGCGACCTGCGGCGTATCGCTGATTACAGCCTCGGTCATGATCAATCCCCCGTAGAAGCCTGACTTCGGCTCAGCCCGCCAGCGCCGCCTCGGCGATCCGCCGGTAGATCCGCGCCAGCACGTCGAGATCGGCAATCGCCACCGCCTCGTCGCGTTTATGCATGGTGGCGTTGCTCAGACCGAATTCGATCACCGGGCAGAGGGCGCGCAGGAAGCGGGCATCGGAGGTGCCGCCGGTGGTCGAGGCTTCGGGCCGGAGCCCGGTCTCCGCCTCGACCGCCGTCTGCACCAGTTCGGAAAACGGACCCGGCGGGGTCAGAAAAGCCTCGCCGGAAACCACCGCCCGCGCGCTGCCGCCGTGGCGCGCAGCGATCTGGGTCACGAGCGCGGCGAGGCTTTCGCCGGTGTGGATATCGTTGAACCGGATCGAGACGCGCGCGTTCGCCCGGGGCGGAATGACATTCGTCGCCGGATTGCCGACGCCGATGTCGGTAATCTCGAGGTTGGAGGCCTGGAACCACTCGGTGCCCTCATCCAGCACCAGGGCATCGAGTTCGGCGAGCAGGGCGACCAGGCGCGGCACCGGGTTGTCGGCGCGCTGCGGATAGGCGACATGCCCCTCGCTCCCCAGCACCTCCAGCCA
The DNA here is from genome assembly GCA_031360905.1 of Novosphingobium sp. Classification (GTDB taxonomy): domain Bacteria; phylum Pseudomonadota; class Alphaproteobacteria; order Sphingomonadales; family Sphingomonadaceae; genus Novosphingobium. The sequence goes on along the minus strand of JANMCD010000074.1, from coordinate 7,157 downwards.
GATGTTGACCGAGCCGCGCCGGCCGATCTTCATGGTGTCGCCGAGCCGGCCCGCCGAAGTGGGCTCGCCGACCAGGCACAGATCGGGGATCGCGCCAACCAGCCGCATATGCTCGATCAGCGCCACCGTGCCGTATTTCGCCGGGCCTTCCTCATCGCCGGTGATGATCAGGCTGAGCGTGCCGGCCTCGGCCGGAATGTCGCGCGCGGCAGCCACCATAGCGGCGATGGCGCCTTTCATGTCGACCGCGCCGCGCCCATGCAGCAGGTCGCCGCGCCGCTCGGGCAGGAACGGACCGGAGGTCCAGCCTTCGCCCGGCGGCACGACATCGACGTGTCCGGCAAAGGCGAAATGGCGGCTGCCATCCGGGCCCTGGCGGCAAGCGAAGAGGTTCTCCACTGGCCCGTCGGGCAATTCGCCGCTGACCGCGCGGTGGACGGCAAAGCCCAGCGGGATGAGCTGCGCCTCGAGGCAATCGAACACCAGCCCCGCGGCCGGCGTGACGCTCGGGCAGGCGATCAGCGCTTCGGTGAGTTCCAGGGCGGAAAGGGGTTCAGGCATATCTGTTGCTTGGCATATGGACTAAGCAAGGCCGACACAAGCATGAGCGCAGCGATGCCGGGGCTCGATGTGGACGCCGCCAGAGGTCAACCGCCGCCCTGCACCTTCGCCGGGGTCTCGAACTGCTCGATCACCCAGTCCTCGCTCTCCGCGGCAGCGACCCAGGCCTGCAACCATTCATGCTCCCACACCGCTTGCATATAGGCGACGGCGAAGCCCGGCACCGGCACGCCGTAGGTGATGAAGCGGCTGACCACCGGCGCGTAGATAATGTCGGCGGCGCTGAAGGTGCCGAACAGATAGGGCCCGCCCTGGCCGAAGCGCGCCCGCGCCTCGGCCCAGAGTGTCAGGATGCGCACGACATCGGCTTTGGCGTCCTCGCCGATCTCGGCACCCTCCACCCGCTTGCGGATATTCATCGGACACTGGCGGCGCAGCGGCAGGTAGCTCGAATGCATTTCCGCCACGATGGAGCGGGCCATCGCGCGGGCATCGTCGGGCTTGGGCCAGAACCGCTCGCGGCCGACCTTGTCGGCGAGGAATTCGATGATCGCGAGGCTGTCCCACACCACCGCCTCGCCGTCCCACAGCACCGGCACCTTGCCCGATGACGGCGCCAGTTCGTCCTGGCGCTTTTGCACTTCCCAGTCATCGCCGTAGATTGGCACGGTGATCTCCTCGAAGGGGAGGCCCGATTGCTTGCACGCCAGCCAGCCGCGCAGCGACCAGCTGGAGTAGTTCTTGTTGCCGATGATGAGTTTCATAGGGGCAAGGCTAGCCATTCAGGCTTGTCGTGTCGAGAATGAACGGCGACGACCTAAATTTCCGCGTCTCCAAGCACCGCGGTGCGCAAATCGTCGATACCCATGCCCTTTTCCGCCGAGGTTACCAGCACTTCCGGATAGGCCGCCGAATGCTTGCGCGCCTCCACCTGAACGCTGGCCAGCACCGCGTCCAGCTCGCTCGCCTTGATCTTGTCCGCCTTGGTCAGCACCACGCGGTAGCCGACCGCCGCTTCGTCGAGCAGCTGCATCATCTCGGCATCGACCGGCTTTACCCCGTGGCGGCTGTCGATCAGCAGCAGCGTGCGTTTCAGCACCACCCGCCCGCGCAAAAAATCGCGCACCAGCCGCCGCCAGTTCTCGACCACTTTGAGCGGCGCCTTGGCAAAGCCGTAGCCGGGCATGTCGACCAGCCGCAGCACAGTCGGCTCTCCGACTTCGAAGAAATTCAGCTCCTGCGTGCGGCCGGGCGTCACCGAGATGCGGGCAATCGCCTTGCGATTGGTCAGCGCGTTGAGCAGCGATGACTTGCCGACATTGGAGCGGCCGCAGAAGGCGATCTCCGGCACTTCCGCATCGGGCAGGAATTTCAGCGCCGGCGCGCTCTTGAGAAATTCCACCCTGCCCGCAAACAGGCGGCGCGCCCGGTCGGCAAGTTCAGGCTCGCCGATCACTTGCCCGGACGCGCCGCCGCTCGCGCGGCATCGGTCGATTCCTTTTCCGCCTGCGCCTTCATTTGCGGATGCTTCGAATAGAGATATTTTTGCTGGGCGATGGTCAGCACGTTCGAAGTGATCCAGTAGAGCAGCAGCCCGGCGGCGAACGGCGCCATGACGAACATCATCATCCACGGCATCAGTGCGAATACCTGCTGCTGGATCGGATCTGGGGGGGCCGGGTTCAATTTGAACTGCAGCCACATGGTGATGCCGAGCAGCACCGCCAGGATGCCGATGCCGAGGAAACTGGGCGGGGTGAACGGCAGCAGTCCGAACAGATTGAGGATCATCAGCGGATCGTGCGCGGAAAGGTCCTTGATCCACAGCGCAAACGGCTGGTGGCGCATCTCGATTGCGACGATCAGCACCTTGTAGAGCGCGAAGAACACCGGGATCTGCAGGAAGATCGGCAGGCAGCCGGCCAGCGGATTGACCTTCTCCTGCTTGTAGAGCGCCATCGTCTCCTGCTGGAGCTTCTCGCGGTCATCCTTGTGGCGCTCCTGCAGCGCCTTCATTTTCGGCTGGATCGCCCGCATCGCCGCCATGCTGGCGAACTGGCGCTGGGCGATCGGGTACATGATGCCGCGCACGATCACGGTGAGCAGGATAATCGCCACGCCGAAATTGCCGACCGCCTTGAACAGGGCAGTCAGCAGCATGAATATCGGCTTCTCGAACCAGAAGAACCAGCCCCAGTCGATGGCGAGGCCAAAATTGGCGACCCCGGCATTCTCATACCGGTCGAGCACCGCACTTTCCTTGGCTCCGGCAAACAGGCGAGTGGTGCGAGTGAGCTGCTGGCCGGGCGCGAGCACGGTATCCTGATAGATCACGTTGGCGAGATAGATACCCTTGCCGAGCGCGCGGAAATCGCTGGTGGCGGGCACCTTGTCGGGAATCAGCGCGCTCATCCAGTAGATGTCGGTGAAACCAAGCCAATCGGGTCGGCCCTGGTTGGCAATCACCCCGGCCTCGGTCACGTCCTTGTAGTTCGGGCCGAACTTGACCGACTGATCGAACGCACCGAGCGGGCCGGAATGGACGTTCCAGGTATCGACGCTGGCGGTTTGTTCGGTGCGGTTGATCTGGGCGATCGGCCGCAGCGTGACCGGCGCGGGGCCACTGTTGGTCACGGTCTGGGTGACGGTCAGCAGATAGTCGTGGTCGATCGCATAGCGGATGGCGAAGGTCTGGCTGCTATTGTTGGTCCAGCTGAGCGTGACCGGCGTTTGCGGCGTCAGCCTGGCGCCGACCGGAGCCGTCCAGGGCGTCGCAGCATCGGGCAGTTGCACGCCGCTGCCCGCCCAGCCGAACTGCGCGAAGTTTTGCGCCGGCGTGCCGGCCGGCGAGAAGATCCGCACCGGCCCGCTGTCTTTCTTCTCGGTCGCGGTGTGACGGTTGAGCGTAAGATCGTCGACCAGCGCGCCGATCGGGTTGAGCGAACCGGTGAGGCCCGGCGCGGCGATCTTGATCCGCCACGGCGATGCCAGCGCGGTCTTGATGTCCTTCGCCTCCAAGGCGATTGCAGCCGGACTGGTGAGGCCGCCCTCGCGGGTCGGTTTTGCCGGTGCTGCCGCATCCTGGCTGGCCGAAGCAGTCGCAGCAGGTTGGGTCTGGCCGGCTTGCGGGTAAAAATATCGCATCCCCGCATCCCAGCCAAACAGGATCAGGGCAGTCAGTACAACCGCCAGGATGATATTACGCTGATTGTCCACGAGGGCTCTCTATCGTCTTTTCGTCAATGCCAGGTGATGGCGCCCCGTGTTTACGGAACCGGGTCATAGCCGTGCCCGCCCCAAGGCTGGCAGCGCAATAGCCGCTTCGCCGCCAGCCAGCCACCCTTAATCGCACCATATTTTCGCAAGGCCTGGATGGCGTATTCCGAGCAGCTGGGGGCAAAGCGGCAGGTCGGCGGGAGGATGCGCGACGGGCCCAGTTGCCAGGCCCGGGCGATGAGGATGAGCAATTGTTTCATCGCGCCTTCCTGCGCCGCGGCGGATCGCCCTTGCCCGCGCTCGCCCTCTCCAGCGCCGCCAGCAGTTCGCCGCGCAGCGCGGCAAAGTCGCGCTCGATCCCACCTTCACGGCCGATCAGCACATGGTCGGTGTCGGCCAGGCCGTGCTGGGGCAGGAGTTCGCGAATCAGCGCGCGGAAGCGCCGCTTCATGCGGTTACGCACTACGGCGTTGCCGATGCGTTTGGTCACGGTGATGCCGTATCGCAGTCCCGCTCCGGCATTGCCATTGGCCAGCAGGACGAAGCCAGGGCGGGCGATGCGCAATCCGCGGTTGGCGGCGAGGAAATCGGCGCGCCGCGTCAGAACGGCGGGTTTGACCGGGTCTACGGGACGCGGAGCGGTCAGGCCGACAGCTTCTTGCGGCCCCGGGCGCGGCGAGCGCGCAGCACATTGCGGCCGCCCACCGTGGAACTGCGCAAGCGAAAGCCATGGCGGCGAGCGCGGACGAGATTGCTTGGCTGGAACGTGCGCTTCATCGGGAAAGCCTCTGAAAAATAGATCGGCGACGCCGCGCAATGGCGACCGCTGCAAGGGCTGGCCCGTTAGTTGACCGCCAGCGCCAAGTCAAGCGGCCGCGCAGGCTGTTCGGGCGCATCGAGCCGGACCCAGAGCGCCATTTCCGCCGCCGTCAACCATTTCGCATCGGCATTAGGCACCGAATTGGTCATCGCGTAGAATGCGTTGGCCTGCGCTTCGCTCATCCCGATGGCGCGGTAATAGTCGATATAGAGGCGGTTTTCCGGCGCGTCAGCGGCAAAGTGCCGGGGCTCATGGCCGTCTTCGTCGGCCCAGCTGTGAACCGCAAATTCAGCCCCCAGATCGGCGATGCGCCGGGAGCCGGCCAGAAACAGCTCCACCGCGCCAGACCGTACCGAGCCGCCGCCCGGCACATGCATCGCGATGCCGCGCGCATGGATCATCATCCCCAGCCTGAGGTTGGCGCGGTCGTCGTCGGTGCCGGGGCATTCGATCATCTCGATCGTGCGGATGTGCGGGAAGACCCGCAGCATCGCGGCGAACTGGCCGGGCGAGCGCGCATCGGTCGCCGCAATCAGCGCTGCGCGGGCGCCATCGAGCACGCGGAATGGCCCGTAAGTGGCGATGCCGCTGGGCAGTGCGGGCGATGGTTGAGACTCGACGAACCGATCACTGCCCAATTGCGCGACGACGCCCGTTTCCTCAATCACGTCCTCATGGACCACGCTCTGTGCCGCGAGCGGAGACGCGGCGGCGGCAAACAGGGCAATGAGCAGAATGGCAATCCGTCGCATGGCCGCAGTCTGGGGCATGCGGACTTGCGCAAGTCCTTATGGGGAGAGTTAAGATGGGGTATCGATGAAGTTCTGAGGCTGGCATTCTCCGCCAGCATCAAGCAATTTCCCAACCACCCCTCGACAGCCGCCTCGCTCTCGGCCATCAAACCCTCGGGAAAATACGGGGGTTCGCAGTGGTCGCGCTGGTTTCGACGGTCGCCTATCTTGGGCTGGAAGCGCGCGGAGTCGAGGTGCAGTGCCAGATTGCGCCGGGCATGCCCGGCTTCCATCTGGTGGGCCTGCCCGACAAGGCGGTGAACGAAAGCCGCCAACGCGTCCAGGCGGCGCTCTCCTCCATGGGGCTGTCGCTCCCGCCCAAGCGTATCATCATCAACCTCTCCCCGGCCGACCTGCCCAAGGAAGGCTCGCATTACGACCTGCCCGTCGCGCTCGCCCTGCTCGCCGCAATGGGAGTGACCGATGCCGAACAGATTTCCGAATATGTCGCGGTGGGCGAACTGGCGCTCGACGGACGGATCATTGCCTCGCCGGGCGTGCTGCTCGCCGCGATCCATGCCTCGAGCGAAGAAAAGGGGCTGATCTGCCCGGCTGGCCAAGGATCGGAAGCACGCTGGGCCAGCGGCATCCCGATCCTCGCCGCGCCAGATCTGATCAGCCTGCTCAACCATCTCAAGGGCACGCAGGTGCTGCCCATCCCCCAACCCGGCAAGGCCGAGCCGCCCAGACGGGGCCCGGACCTGGCGATGGTCAAAGGGTGAAACCGCCAAGCGCGCGCTGGAAATCGCCGCCGCGGGAGGGCACAATTTGTTGATGATCGGCCCGCCGGGCGCCGGCAAATCTCTGCTGGCGAGCTGCCTGCCCGGCATTCTGCCTGAGCTTACCCCGGCCGAAGCCCTCGAAACCTCGATGGTCGCCTCGGTCGCCGGCCTGCTGATCGACGGGCAGATCAGCCGGGCGCGCCCGTTCCGCAGCCCGCACCATTCCGCCTCGATCGCGGCGCTGACCGGCGGCGGGCTCAAGGTGCGGCCCGGTGAAGTCAGCCTGGCCCATCTTGGCGTCCTGTTCCTCGACGAGCTGCCGGAATTCCAGCGGGCGGTGCTCGATTCGCTGCGCCAGCCGCTGGAAACCGGCGAAGTCACGGTGGCGCGGGCCAATGCCCATGTCACTTTCCCCGCGCGAGTGCAGCTGATCGCGGCGATGAACCCGTGCCGCTGCGGCTGGCTCGGCGATCCCGCACTCGGCTGCAGCCGGGCACCGCGCTGCGCCGCCGACTACCAGAGCAAGGTCTCCGGGCCGTTGCTCGACCGCATCGACCTGCATGTCGATGTCGAACCGGTCAGCGCCGCCGACCTCACCCTGCCCCCGCCAGCCGAGGGCTCGGAGCAGGTCGCCGCCCGGGTGGCGCAGGCCCGTGCGGTCCAGACCGCGCGGCTGGAGGGCACGCCGATGCGCACCAACGCCCAGCTCGACGGCGAAATGCTGGAAGCACACGCGACACCCGACGAGCCCGGCCGCAAGCTGCTCGCCCAGGCGGCTGAGGCCATGCGGCTATCGGCGCGGGGCTATACCCGGATGCTCAGGGTCGCGCGGACGATTGCAGACTTGGCCGGCATGGAAGCGGTGGGGCGCATCCATGTCGCCGAGGCGCTGAGTTACCGCAGAGCGGTGCCGCGGGCTTGAAGGCCTGAAACTAGAGCGGTTTTCGTTCAGTCTGGATCATATCCGCACGAACTGAAGTAATTTGCGCATTCGCTGGGCTGGAAGAGATCTACCAGCCGTCCGATCAGGTCCCAAAGCCCGGAGAC
>JANMCD010000007.1:0-2518 GCA_031360905.1 Novosphingobium sp. | reverse complement strand
GCCGATCTGGGGCGCGGGCTGCTTGTCGCCGCGACGGAAACAACCACCGGCGATGACATCGAAGCCCTCGCCCATGCGCTCGAAGTGGTGCTGGCATGAACGCGCCGAACGCCCCGGGGTGGCGACCGGAGATGGGGTCGGCGTCGGCGCCAGCCAAATCCATCACGGCGAGCGGCGACCAGGGGCTCATGCTCGAAGAGCCGCTGATCTTCGAGCTTGGCCAGCCTGGCACCTGCGGCGTCGATTTCGATGAGGCTGAGGCTGAGGCAGAGCCGATGCCGGCGCTGGCCCGCTTCCTGCGTAAGGCGCCGCCGGCCCTTCCAGGCTTGAGCGAGCCGGAGACGGTGCGTCATTACACCCGGCTGTCACGGCAGAATTATGCCATTGATCTCGGGCCGTTCCCGCTCGGCTCCTGCACGATGAAGCACAATCCGCGGCTCAACGAGAAGATGGCGCGGCTGCCCGGCTTTGCCGATATTCATCCGCTCCAGCCGCACAGTACGGTGCGCGGCGCTTATGAGGCGATGGCGCAACTGGCGGACTGGCTGATGGCGCTGACCGGCATGGAGGCGGTGGCGATGACACCCAAGGCGGGCGCGCATGGCGAACTTTGCGGGCTGCTGTGCATCCGCTCGGCGCATGAAGCGCGGGGCGATGCGCGGGGCGTGGTGCTGGTGCCCGAAAGCGCCCATGGCACCAATCCCGCAACCGCCGCCTTCGCCGGTTACCGGGTCGAGAGCATTCCCGCGACGGGTGATGGCCGGGTCGATCTGGCGGCGCTCAAGTCCCGGCTCGGCCCCGATATCGCCGGGGTGATGATCACAAACCCGAACACCTGCGGCCTGTTCGAGCGCGACATGAAGGCAATTTCTGACGCGGTGCACGCCTCCGGCGGCTTCGTCTATTGCGACGGTGCGAATTTCAACGCCATCGTCGGCAAGGTCCGCCCGGGCGATCTCGGCATCGATGCCATGCACATCAATCTGCACAAGACGTTCTCGACCCCGCACGGCGGCGGCGGGCCGGGCGCCGGGCCGGTGGTGCTGTCGCAGGCGCTGGCCCCGTTCGCGCCGCTGCCGTTTGTGACACGCGGGGCGGATGGCGGTGTCAGGCTGATCGAAGAGGAGGACGCCCCGGCGGACCATCCGCTGAGTTTTGGCCGCATGTCCGCATTTCACGGCCAGATGGGCATGTTCACCCGCGCGCTAACCTATATCCTCAGTCACGGCGCCGACGGGCTGGGGCAGGTCGCCGAAGACGCCGTGCTGAACGCGAACTACGTTTTGCGATCTTGCGAGGATCTGCTGTCAGCGCCGTTCGCAGCCAGCGGCCCCTGCATGCACGAGGCGCTGTTCAGCGACAGCGGACTGGCCGAGGGCTTCTCGACGCTCGATATCGCCAAGGGCCTGATCGACGAGGGCTTCCACCCGATGACCGTCTATTTCCCGCTGGTCGTCCACGGCGCCATGCTGATCGAGCCGACCGAGACCGAAAGCAAGGCCGGTCTCGACCGATTTATCGCAAGCCTGCGCTCGCTCGCGGCCCGGGCACGGCAGGGCGATGAGACGTTGCATTCCGCCCCGATACTGGCCCCGCGCCGCCGGCTCGATGAAACCATGGCTGCCCGCAGGCCAGTGCTGGTCTGGCGGGGCGATGACCCGGATCGCGGCTGAAAGCGGTCAGATTTCCTTATCGACTGTATTGGCTGCGGATTTGAGATCGCTGCCTGCGCCCCGAACCGTATTGCAAGCCGCTGCGGTCAACGCGATGGTGGTTGCCGCAAGGACAATGAGAATCTTTCGAGCCATTTCTTATTCCTTTTTGTGCGAAACGAAGACCTACGGGTCTGAAATGCATTCTTCCGCCTTCGGTTCCAATAATCATGCACCATGCGGCTGCACAGGGGCTGAACACCGGCTCGCGGCCGTTATCCGTGTCGCCAAAGCCACCCCTGGTTGCGCTGTGCTGCCCGATCCAGCTTCGTCTCCCGAGGCAGTCAGCCCTAACTGTCAACCGCTGCAGAAACTGGCACTGCTCGCGCCAGGCGTTGTTCGCGCCATGCGATGATGAGCCCGGCGGCAACGATCAGCGGCGCGCCCAGCCAGATTGCCCGCGACGGAATATGCTCCCAAATCAGCCAACCGTAAGCCGTCGCCCAGATCAGCGCGGTGTAATCCATGATGATGACGCTGGCGACCGCGCCATAGCGCAACGAGGCAGTCAGCAGCAGCTGAAAAAGCATGCCGAGCACACCAATCGCCAGCAGCATCGCCCATTGCGCGCCATCATGCGCCGTCATGAAGAACGGCATGGCCAGCGCGGCCATTGGCGCTCCGAAGGCGGCAAAGTAGAAGGCGGTGACGACCGGTTCTTCGGTGCGGCCAAGATCGCGGATCTGGAAGTTGATCCCCGCAATCATCACGGCCGCGAGCAGCGCCGCTGCCAGCCCGAGCGCCGGAAGCGCCTCATCACCCGGTCTGGTTATGATAAGGATTCCAGCAAAGCCCAGCGCCACGGC
>JANMCD010000339.1:0-2025 GCA_031360905.1 Novosphingobium sp. | reverse complement strand
CGGCAAGGCGCTTTTCCGTATCCATCATCGCAAACTCCGCCCTGCTTCGACTTCGGTCCGGGTCAGCCCAGCACCGCACCCCTCGAGCGGAGTTCCCGCCTGCTCCATCCGATACAATTCCTGCACGCGCTTGTCCTCGCTGCGATATTTTGCGGTGGTGTCGCAGATGAAGCGGTAATCATCGGCCATTTGGGCCGGACGGAAGGCGGCGGCGCGGGCGTTGTAGTCGGCTAGCGTCAGCGGGCCGGCGGTTGTCATGTAGCGGTCCTGCTTTTCCGGATGATGGGTCACGCCCTGCCCAATCGGTGCCAGGCGCGGGGCCTCATCCGTCCGGTTCAGCACCGAATAGGGAATTTGCGAGAGATAGCGCACCGAATTGTTGTTGTGCTGCATCATCGCATAATCGTGCAGGCGCTGGCTTGGCAAATCCACCAGCCCGACAATTTCGCCGAGTAAATCGCGGCCGAACTCGTCGTTGAGCAAGTGGCGGAAGCGGTTTGCGCGCGGATCGATCGTCATCCAGTCGTTGACATCATAAACACCGGCGACATGTGCCAAATCCTTGATCAGCGAGAAATAAACCAGCGCCCCGCCATCCATCATCTCATCGCGCGACCAGCCGGCCATGCGCTTCCACAGCTTAACCGTCGCGGCCCGGATTTTTACCGTGAGAGTCTCAAACGTCTGCGTCAGCTCTTCAGCCGAGCCCATGCCCACCGGCACGAACCCTTCCGACAGGGTATCCGAGGTATAAAGGCCAATGCCAGTCAGCTTGTCCGAAGTGAACTCAGGCTTGCTTTCGAAACTGCCCCAATCGTCCACCAGATAGAAATGGCAGCCAGTTGCTTCCATCGTGACGGTAAGGTTGTTGTAGGGGATCTCTCCCGCCACCCCGTCCAGCCAGGGATAGTCGCCCTCGGCCAGATCGGTAAATTCGCGCACGATCATCTCGCGGTCGTCGGCCAGGCGATAGGGGCCGGAATTGTTGAGCGTGCAGCGGCTCTCGCAGGAGACAAGAAATCCGTATTGCGAAACCGTGGCGAGGAAGGTCTGCGCCGCCGCGTTCAGCCGGTCGCCCGGCTGGCAGGGATGCAGTTCGGCATGAAAGCGCTGGATGCGGCGCTCGGGCAGGAGTTGCACGCGCTGGCCGAATTCGCGGGCGTTGAGGTGCCCGTCCTCGCGCTGCTGCGCCAGTTTGAAGCGCCGCCAGAAGTCCATGACATAAGCCACGTCCTCGGCCGCGTCGGCGGGATCGAGCATGCCGAAATTGATCAGCATCTCGCGCCCGATCAGATAGAATGTCGGCAAGGCCCAACCGGTCAGATTGCCGAGCTTGCCGCCCATCGCGCGGACCCGGTCGCCGATCTCTTCCGCCGGCATCCGCGCTTCGACCTTCCGCAGCAGCTCCGGATAACGGTAGAAGCAGCAGAGATACGACAACAGCATGTAGGACGGTACGGGAAACAGCTTCGATTCCTGGACCGTCCGGGTTACGCAGAGCCAATAGGTATCGTCCCCAACCGTCTGAATTCCGTTGTTGGCCTCCAGCAGTCGGACGTAATCAAGCATCGGTGGCGGCCTTTCGCTCTCTTGCCAGCAGTTATGGACTAATGGCTTTTGGTCTGTCAATATCGTCGGACGATTCCTGGCGATCCCGATGCACTCGCGACCGTCATTGCCACTCAGAAAATTAGGATTCCCGGCCATGCCCGCTGCCGATGCCGACTATGCCCGCAACCGTGAGAGCGATCAACTGCATACCCCACAGCCCCGCACCGACTGGACGCGCGCGGAAATCGCCGCGCTGTTCGACCTGCCGTTTACCGAGCTGGTGTTCCGTGCGGCGGGGGTGCACCGGGCGCATCACGCGGCGGACGAGGTGCAGCTGTGCACTTTGCTGTCGATCAAGACCGGCGGCTGCCCTGAGGATTGCGGCTATTGCGCGCAGTCGGTCAAGGCCGACAGCGGTGTGGCCGCAACCAAGCTGATGGATGTGCGCGAAGTGCTGCAATCGGCGGCGCGGGC
>JANMCD010000338.1:0-4023 GCA_031360905.1 Novosphingobium sp. | reverse complement strand
AGGTACATAGTGCCTTCATCCGGCGCATTGGTGTTGACCGCCAGTGGGCCGAACGGGGATAGCCCGGACCTTTCCAGCACGATCGCGGTTTCGCGCTGGGTGAGGTGGGTTCCGTCAGCCAGGATGTGCGGCGTCAGGACGCCGGCTTCGCGCGCCTGCTCGCGCATTTCGAACACTAGCTCGTCGGTCGGCGCGTTGTGGTGGTCGCGGCGGGGATCCTGCTCATAGGGGACCACCACCTCGCGCACGAAAGCTTCGACTTTCGCGGCGATTTCCGCTGTCCGTTCCGGACCTGCGCCGCTCGTCATACGGTCTCCCTGGTTTTACATTGGCGCATCGGCTCTTCGCCCTGCATCGCGTTCGTTCCCAGCCGGGTGAGCAGTTCCGCATCGGCGTCGTCGCCGGCGTTGAACCCGCATCCTCTTTCGATGCCCAAGCGGATATCACCTTCGCGCGTCGGCGCAACCGCAATGATGCCGCAGCCGGGCAGCCTGTCCGCCGGCAAGTCATTTGCTAGCGGGCTGGGTGAAACAGGAACAACATCGAATATTACCGCGTTTCCTTGGCATTCGTCAGCTATGGAGTACCGATGATAGAAGCGCGCGCGTGCATCAATGCCATCGGCTGCGCTGTACCCGATCACGATGTGCATCGCGCCTTCATCGCATGGGCCGAAGGGCAGATCGGCGAAGAGCGAGAGCGCATGGTTTTTCGCCGGATGGCGGAGCGATCAGGCATCGAGCGGCGCTGGTCGGTGTTGCCGCCAACAGCCGTTGGCGGTTCGCCCGTCGATCCCGGCGGTTTTTACGCCGCAGATATCCCGCCAACCTCGCTGCGGATGAGCCGCTACGCCGAATTCGCGCCGGAACTTGCGATGCGTGCAATCGACCGGCTGGCGGAGCAGGTCTCGCTCGGCAGGATTAGCCACCTCGTTGTGGCAAGCTGCACCGGCTTCGTCGCGCCTGGCATCGACCAGATCATTGCCGGGCAGCTCGGCATAACGGGCGCAGAGCGGACGCTGATCGGGTTCATGGGCTGCTATGCTGCGGTCGCTGCGCTGCGAACTGCGCGGCATATTGTCCGGTCCGAGCCGGCGGCGAGAGTTCTGGTCGTGACGGTCGAGCTATCAACGCTCCATCTCCAGGATCTCCGGCAGATCGAAAGCCTGCTGATGATGCTGCAGTTCGGCGACGGCGCGGCGGCGGCGCTGGTTACCGCCGGGGGCAGCGGCCTGGCCATCGACCGCCCGTTTGCCATCAATCTGGAGGATTCGGCCGATCTCATACGCTGGACGATCGGCGATAGCGGTTTCGAGATGCATCTGTCAGGCCAGGTTCCCGGCCGCATCCAGACTGCGCTGCGGGATGAAACTGTGCGCCGCCAGATTCTCGGTTCCCACCAGCCTGCTGCGATCGGCAGCTGGGCGGTGCATGCCGGCGGACGCTCGATCCTCGATGCGGTGCAGCACGGGCTAGGCCTCGATGAGCAGGCGTTGGCCGAATCCCGCAGCGTACTGGCCAGATTTGGCAATATGTCTTCCTCGACCCTGATGTTCATTCTGGCTGATCTGCTGGCACAGGAGGGGCGGCGCAACGGCATCGCGCTGGCGTTCGGGCCGGGTCTTGCCGCAGAAGGGTTTCACTTTGAGCGGGCCGGTTGACCCCATGCACACGCCGGTTCTGATCGTCGGCGGGGGGCCAGCTGGTTCGGCAGCCGCGATCATGCTGGCCAGGGCTGGGCAAACTCCACTGGTGATCGAACGCACGCAGGCCGCCAGCCAGGTCGTGTGCGGCGGGTTTCTCGGCTGGGATGCGCTGGCAGCCCTGCGCAAACTGGGCGTGGATGCGGCGGCTCTGGGCGCGCGGCCGATAGGCCGCGTCCGGTTGTTGACTCGCCATCGCTCGGTCGAGGCGGACTTGCCCCATGCCGCGGCCGGGCTGTCACGCCGCACGCTGGACGCCGCCCTGCTTGCCGCCGCCGTGGCGGCCGGGGCGAGGGTCATGCGCGGAAGGGCAGTGCGCGCCGCCGATCCTTCACAGCGCAGCGTCCGGATCAGCGATGGAGAAACGATCGCCTGCGAGGCCCTGTTTCTGGCGACCGGCAAGCATGAGCTCAGAGGGCTGGCGCGAGACCTTTCCGGACATAGCGATGCGCCGGCGGTTGGCATCCGCATGGTGCTACCTCCTTCGCCGGAGCGCGAGCAGGCGCTCGCCGGGGTGGTGGAACTGCACCTGTTCGGCCGCGGCTATGCCGGTTTGCTGCTTCAGGAAGACGGTACGACGAATCTGTGCCTTTCGGTATCGCAGGACCGGTTCCGTTCTGCCGGCGGCGCCATGGCGCTCATCGCCGAAATTATGCGCGAGGCGCCCAAGCTTGCGGACAGGCTCGGCTCGGATCTGCCAGTCCGTTTCGCGGCCACTGCCGGCGTGCCCTACGGTTGGAGGGCGCGCCAGACCCTGCCGGGCATATTCCGCATCGGCGATCAGGGCGGTGTCATCGCCTCTCTGGTCGGCGGCGGGATAGCGATGGCCCTGACCAGCGGACAGGATGCAGCCTCGGCATTGCTGGAGACAGGTGCCGGCGCCGCGCCGGACTGGCAACGCCGGTTTTCGGCCCGTGCGCGCCGGCCGATTGGTATCGCCGAAACGTTGCGGCATGGGGCCTCTCACCCGCTGGCGGCAGATGGGTTTATCCAGCTGTTGCGGTTGTTGCCCGGCCTCAGCCGCGTCGCGGCGCGGATGACCCGCATCTAGAGCTGCTTGCTTTAACGCGACCGCTCAACGCACAGGCGAAATGCCAGGCGGCGGACAATCCGCACCTGATCCTGCGCAATCCCCGCATCGGCCAGGATGCGGCGCCATTCCTCCACCCGGAAAGATCGGGCGATCGACAATTGCCCGTCCTCGCGCACGATCCGGTGAACTCGGAGGAGGCGCGCCAGGATATGGAAGCCCCAATGCGCGAAACCGTGGCGGTGGAGGTCGCAAATCAGCCAGCCGAGCCTTGCCTTGGCTTCCATGAAGTGGATGAAATCGGTCAGTTGCTCGCCGGTCATATGATGCGCGACCTGGCTGGAAATCACGAAATCGAATGGTTCCGGTTGATCGCGGTAGTCGCCAGCGCGGTAGTCGATGCCGAGGTCGGGCGGCGTCCGCGCCCGGGCAACCGCGACGCTTTTCGCGTTGAGATCGACGCCCACCAGTTCCGCCTCGATTCCCCGCCGCCGCGCCCAGCGGGCAATGACGCGCAGGATGTCCCCGTCACCGAAGCCCACGTCGAGCAACCGAAACCGCTGCGCCGATCCGGCCGCGCGGTGGAGAAAAGCGAGGGCGGGCCAGGCGGTGAGCGTCCAGCGATTGACCCGGGCAAGATCGCGCAACACCAAATCATAGACGGCCGGATCGAGGTCCGGCGCATCCATCTGCTCGTCTTGCCGCGATCGCACTTTGAGACTGACCACCTTGCCTCCATTCGTCACACAAAACCACGCTGCCCGCGGCCAGGTTCCGCGTGTTTACTGCAAAGCTTCCGGCTTTACTCAGACGAACGCGCTGTATCGCATGGCGCCATCCGGCGCAGGCGTATCCACGAGCTACGGTGGACATTGCGGCTGCTGTCCTCGTAGCCTGCGGCCTTGCAGTAAGTCTTGCCCATCGGCGCGCTTGCCCTTATCGCCCGGCCCGGCGTCGCTGACCATCCCCAAGGCCGCGAGCGGACGCTGGCCTGCCTGTTTGCATCGAGGTATCGGATGAGTAACCCCCCACAGCCCCGCACCGACTGGACGCGTGAGGAAATCGCCGCGCTGTTCGACCTGCCGTTCACCGAGCTGGTGTTCCGTGCGGCGGGGGTGCACCGGGCGCATCACGCGGCGGACGAGGTGCAGCTGTGCACGCTGCTGTCGATCAAGACCGGCGGCTGCCCTGAGGATTGCGGCTATTGCGCGCAGTCGGTCAAGGCCGACAGCGGTGTGGCCGCAACCAAGCTGATGGATGTGCGCGAAGTGCTGCAATCGGCGGCGCGGGC
>JANMCD010000327.1:0-4041 GCA_031360905.1 Novosphingobium sp. | reverse complement strand
ATTATGTGGTTATGCAACGGCAAGATCACGTGGGAGAGATGATATGCAAACTGTAGCGATCACGCCTGAGGCAGTGGCCGAACTGGCGCAGGTGCTGCCGCCGGGCGAACCGGTGACGATGCTGAACCTGCTGCGCTTTCGCGACCAGGCGCAATACGATGGCGAGGATCTGCCGCCCTGCAGCGGGCGCGAAGCATATTACCAGCGTTATGCGCCGGTCGCGACCGAGCTGGTCATGGCGCGCGGCGGCAAGGTGATCTGGGCCGGACAGGCTGCGGGGCACACCGTCTGCCCGCCGGACGAGCGATGGGATGATATCCTGATCGTCGAGTATCCAGATGGAGCAGTGGTGGCGGAAATGTTCCGCGAGCCCGCCTATCAGGCGGTGGTGAAGCACCGTACGGCGGCTCTGGTGGATTCGCGGCTGATCCCGATGCGGGCCGGGGGGATCGAACTGTGAACTGGGCCGCATTGAACCGACAGACCTTTGCCGGCGCCGCCGGGCCGATTTCGGCCGTGGTGGAAGGCGCCGGGCCGCTGGTGATCCTGATGCACGGCTGGCCGGAGCTGGGCTATTCCTATCGCCACCAGGTCGGCCCGCTGGTCGCGGCCGGCTACATGGTCGCCGTGCCGGATATGCGCGGTTATGGCGCCAGCACCAAGCCCGAGGATCCGGCACTTTATTCGCACGACGCCCATGCCGATGATATGGCCGCGATCGCCCGCGGGCTAGGGCGCGAACGGTGGATTTCGGTCGGGCATGACTGGGGCTCCCCGGTGGCATGGCGCTGCGCGCTGCGGTTTCCCGAACAAGTGGCGGCGGTGTTCTCGCTCAGCGTGCCGCACCGGGTGGCGGCCAGCATCTCGGCGCACACGTGGTTTGATTCGGCCTATCCGAACCGCTTTTACTACATGCGCTATTTCGAGCCGGTCGGCGCGGCGGAAGCCGAACTGGATCGGAACCCGCGCGATACGCTGAAGCGGGTCTATTATTCGCTTTCGGGCGATGCGCCGCTGAACGACTGGGTCAGCGACCGGCCGATCGGCGATCCGCTGCTCAAGGGACTGTCGCAACCGCCGGCCGGACCGCTGAGCTTCATGAGCGATCCCGAGCTGGAGGTTTACACCGCCGCCTTTGCCGCGGGCGGGTTCCATGGCCCGCTCAACTGGTATCGCAACTGGGACCGCAACGAGGCGCAGGCGCGCACCTATGGCGACCAGCGCGTGCTCCAGCCGGCCGGGTTTTTTGCTGGCGACAAGGAGATCGTGTTGGCGATGTTCCCCGGCTGCGTCGAGGATCAGCGCGCGATCTGCGAAGATCTGCGGATGGAGCGGATCGTGCCCGGCGCGGGGCACTGGATCCAGCAGGAACGTCCGGATGAAGTGAATGCGGCGCTGCTGGAATTCCTGCGGTCAGTCGACGTTTAGTGATGTGCTATCGCACTATCAAAGTGGAAGGCTAGACGCGCGACAGGGCGCGGCATCTGCCTGAGCGTAGGGGAGGTGAAAGTGGCGACCGCATCACTCGCGACAGAGAGACAACTGACCACCCATTGTCGGGACTGTCCGCTGTGCGAGGCGCATTGCGGGACCTTGGTCACCATCGACCCCGCACTTCAAGAAATCGTGAGCATCCGCGGCGACCCAGACGATCCGTTTAGCTGCGGTTATATCTGTCCCAAAGCCTATGCGATGAAGGAACTGCACCGGGACCCGGACGTGATCCGGACGCCACTGATCAAACGCGATGGCGTCTTTGTCGAGACGAGTTGGAGCGAAGCGCTGGATTACACGGCGCAGCGGCTGCAGGAAATTCGGTCTGCCCACGGTCCGGATTCCATCGGCCTCTATATCGGCAACCCCACCGCGCATCATCCCGGACTGCTGCTCTATAGCCCTCTTCTATTGGCGGAACTCGCGACGAAGCAGATCTATTGTGCGGGCAGCGTAGACATCATCAGCCGAATCCTCAGTTCGGTGCTTATGTACGGCGATTGCTCGCTACATCCGGTCCCCGACATTGACCGCACCGACCTCTTCATTGTCCATGGCGCTAATCCGATTGTATCGAACGGCAGCATGGTCACCGCACCCGGTATGCCGAACCGCATCAAGGCGCTCCGAGCACGCGGAGGTAAAATGTTCGTCATCGATCCACGGCGGACGGAAACAGCGGAACTCGCGGACCTTCATATACCAATCCGCCCGGGAACGGATGCCTGGTTTCTTTTGGGCGTCGTGCACCACCTTTTCGCAAGTGCGCGCGTCGACCTCGGCCGCCTCGCCGGCTTCAGCGATCGGCTGGAAGTTGTACAGCTTCTGGTGCAGGCGTTTCCGCCCGAAACTGTAGCCGATATTTGCGGAGTTCCGGCCGAAATGATCCGCCGCGTGGCGGAGGAGTTCGCTGGATCCGCTTCCGCCGTGTGGTACGGTCGAACTGGCACGTGCACCCAGAGCTACGGAACCTTGTGTTGCTGGTTGCAGGAACTGCTCAACATTCTGACGGGCAATCTCGATCGCGCGGGCGGCTCGATGTTTCCGGCGGGCATCGTTCCATCGATCCTCTACGCTGAGAAGTACGCCGGCGACATTCCGCCATTTGATCGCTGGCGATCGCGCGTGTCGCAGCTACCGGAACTCGCAGGCGTGCTCCCAACAGCTGCACTGGCCGAAGAGATATTGACGCCGGGCATCGGCCAAATCCGTGCATTTATCACCATGGCCGGCAACCCGGTCCTGTCACTGCCGAACGGGGGCCGGCTTGCGGAAGCCTTCGAAAGCCTCGAGTTCATGCTGTCGCTCGACATTTATATGAATGAAACAACGCGCCACGCCGACGTTATTCTTCCGAGTCCTTTCGAGATGACCCACTCGAGCTTTCCTGTCTATTTCATTCCTTACGCGGTACGAAAAATCGCCAAATGGAACCCCGCACTCTTTGCTCCTGGTCCGGGGCAGAAGTATGATTGGGAAATTTTCTTAGGTCTTGTATCTCGACTGACGGGGAAAACTGAGGAGGAATTGGAAGAGGCCAACCTCATGGACTGGCTGCACCGCTTCTATGTCTCGACCGACAGCGGTGCCAGCGTCGATCAGGCGCGGGCCGCGCTGGGAAGCGAGGGTGGACCCGACCGGCTTCTTGACATTCTAATTCGGACAGGGCCCGACGGCGACAAGTTTTCGCCGAACGCGAGCGGCCTAAGCCTTGAGCGAATAGCGCAGTCACCGCACGGTCTGGATATAGGCCCGATGGAGCCACAATTGCCAAGCATTCTGGCGACGCCGAATGGCAGGATCAATCTGGCTCCGGAGCTGATCGTGAAAGACATTGACCGGCTTCTCGCGGAGCGCGATCAGGTTCGCGATACCGAGACGATGCTTCTAATCGGCAGACGTCACGTCCGGTCAAACAACAGCTGGATGCATAACTTGAATGTGCTGATCAAAGGAAAAGATCGATGCACGTTGATGATTCACCCCACTGACGCATGCTCGCGAGGGCTAACCAATGGGGATATTGCGACTGTTTCGACCGACACTGCCATGCTTGAAATCGTGACGGAGATCACCGAGGCTATGATGCCCGGCGTGGTTAGCGTCCCTCACGGTTGGGGGCATGGTAAAACCGCTACAAGGCTCAACATCGCCAACGGCCACGCCGGAGCGAACGTAAACGTGCTCATTGACGACATGCTTTTCGACAAGCCATCCATAAATGCTGCGCTCAATGGGATACCGGTTCGGGTTGCGGCAGCTGCCGGGCCTGCTTAAGGAATCCCGTTTTTTCAGGATAAGCGGCGATTTAGAGCGGATTTCGACCGTCCTGAATCGCCGGGGGCTTCCCAAGGGGTTGAAAGTCTGATTCAGCACGCGGGCTGGATATGGAGGCCAGCATGCATCGGTCAGCCTCTTTCGATGGATCTGCGCACGCGGCTTTTGGCGGCGATTGATGCGGGAATGAGTTGCCGTTCGGCGGCTGTGCGGTTTGGCGTGGCGCCCTCGACGGCGATCCGGTGGCAGGGGCAGCGGCGCACGACCGGG